>NZ_JBHVEG010000028.1:0-53240 GCF_042802395.1 Promicromonospora sp. NPDC057488 | reverse complement strand
GCGTCGGACGGGCTGCAGCTGCAGTGGCTGCTCGACCCGGAGGCCGTCGACGTCCGGCGGTCGCTGGCCCTGCTGGAGCGGCTCCTGCCCGGCCCTACCCCGTAGCCGCCGCCGGGTCCCAGCCCTCCGGGAGCGGGGCGATCGGGTCGACGGCGGAGCCAATCTTCACCGGCTGCCCCGCCTCCGCCGCGTCCCGGATCCCGAGCAGGATGTCCAGGACGTGCGCCGCGACCGCGCCCGACGCGCGCTCGGTAACACCGTCACGGAGCGAGCGCACCAGGTCGATCACACCGGCGCCGCGACCGAACTCGGGGCCCGTCGCGGGCAGCGCCGTCGGCTCGTCGGAGCCGTACGTCCACAGCGTGGAGGCGCCGTCGAACCCGTTCGGGTCGGGCAGCACGATGGTGCCCTCGGTGCCGTTGACCTCGACGAACCCGCTGCGGGGCAGGGCGTGCTGGAACGAGAACGTCGACTGTGCCGAGCGGCCCTCGCCGAACTCGATCAGCGCCGCGTGGTGGGTCGGAACCTCGACCGGGAACACCTCGCCCGCCCGTGGGCCGCTGCCGATGGTGCGGGTCTGGCGGGACGTGGAGGCGACCGCCTGGACCCGGGTCGCGGCACCCAGCACGTGCACGAGCGTGGTCACGTAGTAGGGGCCCATGTCGAAAAGCGGGCCCGCGCCGTGCGCGAACAGGAAGTCGGGGCTGGGGTGCCACGACTCCGGCCCGGGCACGTGGAACATCGTGGTCGCCGTGAGCGGCTCCCCGATGTCGCCGCGCGCGATCGCCCGCAGCGCCGTCTGGATGCCCGCGCCCAGCACCGTGTCCGGGGCGCACGCGACGCGCAGGCCGCGCGACCCGGCGTCGGCCAGGAGCGCCGCCGCGGCGTCCCGGTCCAGGGCGACGGGCTTCTCGCTCCACACGTGCTTGCCCGCGGCCAGGATGCGGTGCCCCACCTCCGTGTGCGCCGCGGGGACGGTGAGGTTGACGACGACGTCGATGTCGTCCCGGACCAGCAGCTCGTCCACGCTGCCCGACGCCGGCACGCCGTACTCCTGCGCCCGCTCGGCGGCGCGCGCGAGGTCGAGGTCGGCGACGAACCGGACCTCGACGTCGGCGAACCGGGTCAGGTTCTCCAGGTACTGGGTCGAGATGTTGCCCGCGCCGATGATCCCGACGCCCGCCGCGCCCGGCCGGCTCATCGGTCGTGCTCCGACAGCCACGCGAGCGACTGCGCGATGCCGTCGAAGACGTCGCCGCCGTACGCGTCAAACTCGATGACGCGGGTCGCCGCCGGGGCGGCCGCCAGGATGGCGGGCACGTCGACCTCGCCGGCGCCGGCCGGCTGCTGCGCGGCGACGTCGCCGTCGAGCGTGCCGTCCTTGACGTGGATGAGGCGCACGCGGTCGCCCAGCGCGGTCAGCAGCGCCGGGGCGTCCGCTCCCCCGACCGCCGCCCAGTACGTGTCCACCTCCAGCACCACCTCGGGCGCCAGGTGCCCGACGAACACCTCCAGCGCGTGCCGGCCGTCGATGCGGGTGCTCAGCTCCCAGGCGTGGTTGTGGTACCCGAACTCCAGGCCGCGCTCGCTCGCCAGCGCCGCCAGGGCGTTCACCCGCTCGGCCAGCCGGGCCACCTGGTCGGCCGTCTGCCACTCCTCCGCGGGCAGGAACGGGTCGATCACGGTGTCCATCCCCAGCGCGGCCGCCGCGTCGAAGATCGCCGCGGGATCCTCCGCGGCGAGCACGGGCGCGTGGCCCGACGGCGCCGCCACGCCCGCCGCCGCGAACGCCCGCCGGAACTCGTCGGTGCGCTCGTGGAAGGCGTACGGCTCCACGAACCTCAGGCCGATCTCGGCCAGGCGCGCGATGGTGCCGGGAAGGTCGTGGGCGACTGCGTCTCGGACCGAGTAGAGCTGCACGGATGTCGGCGTCGTCGTCGGCATGGAACCCCCTAGTTCGTCGGTGAACCCGGCTCTTCGGTGAGCCGCCGACGATGCTAGCGACGAAATTCTTACAGTGGAAGATTCTGGCGGGGTCTAGCATCACGGCCGTGCTCAACTACCCGCTGCTCGACGTCGCCGTGCGGACACCGGCGCTGGAGCTCCGCGGCGCGTCGGACGTGCTGCTCGACCGGCTGGCGCACGTCGTCCGGCAGGGGCTGGCGGCCGCCGACCCGCCGCCCTACGACGACCCGATGTCCCTCTACGAGAGCGATCCGGACGTCCGCGTCGAGAAGTGGCTGCAGAGCATCTGGCGCGGGCGGGGCCGCGTCTCCCCGGACGCCTGGCGCCTCTACTTCGTCGTCCTGCTCGACGGCGAACCGGTGGGCGTGCAGGACCTCATCGGCGACCGGTTCGCCGACGTCGGCACTGTCACGACGTTCTCCTGGCTGTCCTCCGCCGTCCGACGGCGCGGTGTGGGACGCGAGGTGCGCCAGGCGATCCTGCACCTGGCGTTCGAGGGGCTGGGCGCGAAGGAGGCGAGCAGCGACGCGTTCGTGGACAACGCCGGGTCGAACGGGGTGTCGCGGGCGCTGGGCTACGCGGAGAACGGCACCGACTGGGCGACGCGGCAGGGCGAGCCGGCCCTGCTGCAGCGCTGGCGGCTCACCCGCGACGCCTGGCTGACCCAGCGCCGGGACGACATCGAGCTGGACGGCGTCGAGGCCGCGCGCCGCACGCTCAGCCTCTGAGGTCTTCAGCGAGCTCGTCTCGACCCGACCGCAGCGGCGCGCGGATCGCCTTCGGACGCCTGGCGGGCATCTGCGTCTGTGAGAAGGACTGTCACATCACCACCCGCACCTGGCTCCGAGAAAGCCACAAAAGTGCGGCTACGTGCCACGACTGTCACATCTGCATCCAGGACATCAGTGCCACCGCTACGGAGCCAGTCGCCGAATACACGCTCGATCGGCGAATCACAGCCCTTCTGCGTCAAGTGCGACTTGAGAAGGCGATAGACCGAGGACTTCAGTTCTCCCGCGTCTCCACCAAACCGCTCGTGCGCCGCCTGACGACTTATGCCTAGTGTGCGACCGATAGCAGCCCACGAGTGCCCGGCAGCACGTGCGCCGCCTACCGCAGCCCGAAGTTCTTCCTCGGCACTTCTCATCGCACGCTGGGCGAATCCAATCCTACGAAGCTCGACAGGGTCGACCACTTCCATCTTGTCCGGGTCGAGACTGTCGAGCCAGCTCTCCACCGAATCCAGCTTCGCAGCCTCTTCCCGCTCCGCCGAGGTCCTCCCCCTACGGGCCTTCGACCTGGCCGAAGACTTGAGGTGAACCACATGGTTCTCAGTACTGTCGCGGACGTTTCGCGTCATTGTAATCACCACTCTTTCGAGCCATCGATTGAAGTCGTGAGCACACGGTCATAAGAGGCTCTGAAATTTCTTCCTCATCTTCATGGCATGGATCACGCAAGGATCGTCTGATTCAGGGTCCACCACGACAAGCTCAAGCAACTGCGACGAATGATCGGCCCCGATGACCAGGAGCCGATCCACCCCCTGCCTATATTGCCGATACGGGACCTGCAATGCGGCCATGATCTGTTCGTCCGTAACTCCGTGCTTACGTGCGCTGTCCAAGATGCGCATGTGTCAAGGCTTCCTTGACACCATAACCCTGTCAAGCGGAACCTGACAACCCCCAGGATCCGGCGGGTCCCTGGGCGCGAACTAGTCCAAGCGCGACGCGCGGGCCTCCAGCCACCATCTCATCCGACCGGAACCGTCCAGGTGGGCCAGCCGGTCCGGGACGGCGCGGTCGAGGTTCGTCTCGGCGCCGAGCATGGGCTCGACGCCGATCGAGCGGTACGGGGCGCCCTCCGGCCAGCCGCCCAGGTTGCGCCACACGACCAGGGAGACGGGGGCCGCGAACCCGGGCGCGACGGCCCAGCGGAGCCGGAGCCGGTCGGCGCCGTCCACGACGTCGAGCCGGTCGGTCGCGACGACGGCGCAGCGGGCGGTGCCGTCGTCCGGGCCCAGCACGTCGAGCGGCACTCCCCCGCCGTCGGGCCAGGTGGCGGGTCTCGTCGCGCAAGGCTCGGGCCACTCGACCACCAGGGTGTCGGGGCGGCCGGGCACCTCCAGGCGAGCGTCCGGGCCGACGTCGAGCAGCAGGTGGACGGCGTGCAGCAGGGGCGCGCCCGGTGGGCCGGTGATCGTGTAGCCGGCGCGGACCTCGCCGTCGTGCGTGGTGAGGCGGCGGGTCAGGGTGAGGTCGCCGGCCCGGACCGTCGCGGCCTCGCCGTCGGGAGTCCACGGTCGTGACCACACCTCGCCGTGGTCGCTGGGGCCGCCGATCGTGGGGAGGCACTCCTCGCCGCCGCCCGCGTCGACGAACGGGTCGCCGGGCACGACGCCGGCCCGGGCCGCCGCCGAGACCCGAGGGTTGCGCCAGAGCCACTCGCGCTCCGGCGTCGCCAGCGAGGTCCAGCGGCCACCCAGGGCCGGGTCGGTGCGGACCGTGAGGGGACGGGCGCTCACACCCGGTCCCGTCACACCCGGTCCAGGCGCACGACGTCGCAGTCCCGCCAGGTCCACGGGACGACCAGGCCGTCGGTCGCCAGCTCCTTGCCCGAACGGGCCTCGTCGGTGCCCCGCACGCGGTAGCGGGCGTCCGGGTCGAGGTCGCCGAGGCGGACCGTGAGCGGGGCCTCCCCGGCGCGGCGCCAGGCCAGCACGACCACGGCGTCGGTACCCGTGTACTGCACCGCGCACGCGGCGTCCGCCGGCGCACCGTGCCGCCGGGTCAGCCCCGTGTGCACCACCGACCGGATCTCGCGGTACAGGTCCACGAACGACGCCGCCCGCTCGCGGGTCGCGTCGTCCCAGGCCAGCAGGTCCGAGCCGATGCCGAGCACCCCCGCCATGGCGACCACGAACCGGAACTCCAGGCTCGCCGGCCCGCTCTCCCGGTCGGGGTCGAGCTGGTCGGGCAGGTCGGTGACCCACGAGCTCATGGTCCACGCGGGCAGCACGCCCAGGAACCCGTGCTGGATCGCGAGCCGGTCGCGCGGGCCGGTCTCGTCGCTGGGCCAGACGACGTCGGTCCGGGCGAGCACCGCGTGGTCGATCCGGCCGCCGCCGCCCGCGCAGGCCTCGACGGTGACGTGCGGGAACTCGGCGCGCAGCATCTCGAGCACCCGGTAGTAGGCCTGCGTGTGCCGCCAGGACCAGTCGTCGCCGCCCGGGGCCGTGCGCCCGCCGTCGGCGATCGAGCGGTTCATGTCCCACTTGAGGTAGCTGATCTCGGTCTCGGTGAGCAGGCGGCGCAGCGTGCCGAGCACCCACTCCTCGACCTCGGGCCGGCCGAGGTCGAGCATGTACTGGTGCCGCAGCGTCTCCAGGGGGCGCCCGTCCACGTGGTGCGCCCACTCGGGGTGCGCGCGGTACAGGTCGCTGTCGGGGCTCACCGCCTCGGGCTCGACCCAGAGGCCGAAGCGCATGCCAAGGGCCTTCACGCCGTCGGCCAGCGGCCCGAGGCCGCCCGGGATCCGGTCGGTGTCGACCTCCCAGTCGCCCAGCGCGGCCCGGTCGGTCGTGCGGCCGCGGAACCAGCCGTCGTCGACCACGAAAACCTCCGCGCCCACCTCGGCCGCGGCCTCGGCGAGCCGGAGCTGGTGCTCCACCCGGACGTCGAACGTGGTGGCGAACCACGAGTTGTAGACGACGGGCCGGTGCTCGAGGCCGCGCGTTCGGGCCAGCGTCACCTGGTAGGCGTGCCAGGCGTGGGCCAGGTCGTCGGCGTCGCCCTCGACGCGCACCCCGGCCAGGACCGGGGTGGTCAGGGTGTCGCCGGGCGCGAGCGTGAGGACGCCGGACTCGTCGTCCGGCCCGGCGGCGACCCGGACGTGGTCGGCGAAGGGGACGGCGTCGAGCGCCATCCGCCAGGAGCCGCTCCAGGCGAGCGCGACGCCGTAACGGACGGGGGCGTCCGTTCCGGCGGAACGGAGCGCCCCGTCCGTTCCGGCGGGCACGACCGTCACCACCGGCGCGTACGTGTGGCTCGTGATGCCCTGCCGGCTGCCGATGCTCAGCGTGCCCGCCCCGAGCGAGGCGCGGAACGGCGTGAACTCCCGCGACCACGCCCCGCCGAGCAGGTCCACGTGCGCCGCGCCCGACGTCGGCACGTTGAACGCCCCGCCCCAGCCGCGCAGCAGCTCGATCGGCTGCTCCGAGCGGTTGCGCAGGTCGGCCCACTTCTCCACGACGTCGTGGGCGGGGTGGGTGCGGACGTGCAGGGTCACGGCCAGGCCCAGCACATCGTCGGCGAGGGGGCAGACCAGGTGGGTGCCGCCGTCGGCGTCCTGAGTCAGGGAGACCTCGCCGGTCCGGGCGAGGCGGGCGCCGCGGACGCCGTCGGCGCGGCGCACCACGAGCTCGGCGCCGTGCACGTTGCGGGTGCCGAGCGCGGTGGCCTCCAGCGGGAGCAGGTCGAGGTCGGCCTCGAAGGAGGACGTCGCCGCCACCGGCGGCACGGCCTCATCAGCAAGAGGCCCCCAGCCGACGGCGACCAGGCCGGCCCCGCGCGGCGCCTCGCCCACGACGTACTGACCCGTGCGGGTCGGGAGAATCCAGGTCACTTGTTGGCTCCTACGAGAAGTCCGGACACGAACTGCTTCTGGAACAGGAAGAACACGATCGCCGTCGGCACCGCCGCGATCAGCGCGCCCGCCGCGACCACGTTCCAGGCGCTGGCGAACCCGCCCTGCAGGTTGAGCAGGGCGGCGGTGATGGGGAACTTGGCCTCGGTGCGCAGCACCGTCATCGCCCAGATCAGGTCGTTGAAGATCCAGGTGGTGGCCAGGGCCGCGAGCGCCGCCAGCGACGGCCGCGACAGGGGCAGCACGATGCGCCAGAAGATGCCGCCGGGGCCGGCGCCGTCGAGCCGCGCGGCCTCGAAGACCTCGTTCGGCAGGCTGCGCATGAACCCGTGCAGCACGAAGGTGTAGAAGCCGATGCCGAACCCGACCTGGACCACGACGAGCGCGGTGAGCGTGTCGCCGATGCCGATGGCCTCGGTGATGGACGAGACGGGGACGAGCAGGATCTGCGGGGGCAGCAGGTTCCCGGCGAGCATGGTGAGCAGGATGGTCCGGCGGAACGGGATGTCGAACCGGCTCAGGGAGTAGGCGGCGAACGACGACAGTGCCAGGGAGAGCACGACGGCGCACACCGTGACGAGCACGCTGTTGCCGAGGGAGCGCAGCACGCCGCCCTGGGTGAGCGCGGTGGCGAAGCCGTCGAGGCTGAACGACGCGGGGAACGCGCCCAGGCCGCGGCCGGCGATGTCGTCGTAGGAGCGGATCGCGACGAACAGCACGAACACGATGGGGCTGAGCCACAGCAGCGTGACCGGGACCATCGCGACGTGCAGCCACGGCGAGCGAGCAGGCTTGGGCCGGCGCAGCCGGGGGGCGGGCCGGTCGCGGACCGCCGCGGGCGCGCCGGCGGCGGGTGGGGCGAGTGCTGACATGTCAGTCCTCCGTCCGGGCCTGGCGGGCGAGGTAGGTGATGATGAAGCCGATCGCCAGGGCGAAGATGACGACGGCGATGGCGGAGGCGTACCCGAGGTTCCCCGTGGTGAACGCCTGCTGGAACATGTAGGTGCTCAGGAGCTGGGTCTCGTTGTAGGGCCCGCCGCGGGTCATCGCCCAGACGATGTCGAAGGTGCGCAGCGAGTCGATGACGGTGACGGCGAAGACGACCATGTTCACGCCGCGCAGCTGCGGCATGACGATGCGCCAGAACCGCTGCCACGCGTTGGCGCCGTCGACGGCGGCGGCCTCCTCCAGCGAGCCGTCGGTGCCCTTGAGGCCGGCCAGGTACAGCACCATGATGTAGCCGACCTGGCGCCAGACGGCGGCGATCAGCACGGCCCAGAGGGCGACCGTGGGATCGGCGAGCCACTGGCGTTCCAGGTGCTCGAGGCCGAGCAGGCCGAGGGTGCCGTTGATCGGCCCGTCGGGCGCGTACATGACGCGCCAGAACAGGCCGCTGACGGCGAGCGAGACGACCATCGGCAGGTAGATGGCGCTGCGGTAGATGCTCACCATCGGGCCGGGCTTGTTCAGGGTGACCGCGAGGGCGAGGCCGCCCACCACGGACAGGCCGCCGAACCCGAGCACCCAGATCACGTTGTTCTGCAGAGCGGTCAGGAAGATCGGGTCGGCGGCCAGGTCGCGGAAGTTCTGCAGGCCCACGGGCTCGGCCAGGCCGATCCCGTCCCAGCGGGTCAGGGCGAGCGAGAACGAGTTGGCCGCCGGCCAGAACACCCAGAACAGCTCGACCACGAACGGGACCAGCAGGAACACCCAGACGAGCAGCGGGACGCGCGCGAACCGGTTCGGGCGGCGGGTCGCGGTGGACGGCTGCGCGCTCACGACGCGAAGACCCCCTCGGCCGCCGTCTGCCACTCGTCGAGGATGCTCTTCATGGAGTCCGGCTGGGCGAGGAACTTGGTCAGGGCGGTGTCGGCGGTGGCCTGCAGGGCGTCGGAGGAGTCGCGGTTGAAGAACTGCGTGATCTCCTCGGTGTTGTTCAGCAGCTCGATGCCCTTCTGCACGAGCGGGCTGAACGACGACGTGTCGACGTCGGGCGAGGTCGGCAGGTTGGCGGACTTGGACTGCTCGATGTACTGCTGCTGCGAATCGGCGGAGGCGAGGTAGCTCAACAGGTCCAGTGCGCCCTGGTGGTTGTCGCTCCGCGCGGCGGCGAAGAACCCGTCGGTCGGGGCCTCCTCCGCCGTCGGCACCGAGTCGTTGATGACCGGCACCGAGAAGAAGTCGAGGTCGTCGCGCTGGTCCTCGGGGAAGTAGCCGGAGACGAACGCCCCGACGAGGTACATGGCCGACTTGTCCTGGGCGACGGGCGTGGCGGCGTCCTGCGCGGTGTAGGACGCCGCGTTCTTGTCGAAGTACGGGATGAGCCGCTTGTACTCCTCCATGACGGCCACCACCTCGGGGTCGTTGAAGGCGTGCTCCCCGGCCAGCAGCTCCCGGTGGTACTGCGCGCCGTTGATCCGCAGGTCCAGGTAGTCGAACCAGCCCGACGCCATCCACGGCGTGGACGACAGGCCGTTGGTCAGCGGCACGATGCCCTGGCCGCTGAGGTTCTCGCACAGCGCGTGGAACTCGTCCCACGACGTGGGCGGCTCCACGCCCCACTTCTCGAACGCCGACTTCTTGTAGAAGACGCTCCACCAGTAGTAGCTGGTCGGCACGAAGATCTGCTTGCCCGCGGCGTCGGAGGACAGGCTGCGCAGCGCGTCGGAGTACCCGGCGCACGCGCCGTCGCCCTCCCACAGCGACGACACGTCGAGCAGCAGCCCCTCCTCGGCGTAGGACCGGGCCACCGACCCGGCGTACCAGCTCAGGACCTCGGGCGAGTCGCCGGAGCGCAGGTAGTTCGTCAGCTGCGCCCGGAACTGCTCGGTGGCCACCGAGTTCATCGTCACGTCGCCGCCGGGGTAGGCCTTGACCAGCGCCTCCAGGGCGGCCTTGGGGTCGGCGTCCTGGATCGAGTTCTGCAGGGTGATGAGGCCGGAGCTCGTGCCGCCCCCGCCTCCGCCGCTGCCGCCCGACGTCGTCCCCACGCACGCGGCCAGCAGGCTCGCCGCGCCCAGCGTCATACCGCCCGCGAGGAGCTCGCGGCGCGTCAGTGCCCACTTCTCAGACGTGGTTCGCTTGGACATCTTTGTTCCTCCTTCGTGCGCCCTCGTTGGCGCACCTGGTACCTCTGCGATCACGGGCGCGGGTAGGTCCGCGCCCGTCAGATTCCCGGGGCCTGGTCCACAGCCTCCCCGACGACGACGGCAGGCCGGTGCAGCAGCGCCTCGCCCCGGCGGGCGACGGCGTGCCGCAGGTCGGCCGCGTGGCGCGACGCCGCCAGCTCCGGCCGGCGCAGCAGGGCCCCGGCCGTGGCGGTGTCGTCGGCCAGCAGCGCGAGCTGGGCGTCGAGGAACAGCACGCGCCGGTCGCGCACGCGCAGCGGGTCCTCCTCGAACAGCAGCAGGTCGGGCAGCGACGTCGCGAAGTAGTCGACGCGCGGCACCTCGACGGCGTACGCGTCGCGGTAGGCGCGCAGGGCCGCCGTCAGGTCGTCGGCGGCGGCTGTCTCGCCCGTTCGGCGCAGGGCGAGGACGGTCCAGAAGGTCTGCTCGCCGTGCTCCTGCGTGCTCATCTCGACGAAGTCGCCGCGCTGGGCGGCGGCGGTGCGCCAGGCTTCGTCGGCCTCTGCCTGGTTGCCGGACTCTGCCTGGTTGCCGGCGGCCGCCGCGAGCGCGTCGCCGAGCAGCAGGTGCAGGTTCGCGGTGCTGGCCAGGGGGTGGCGGGCCTCGCCCAGGTTCGACGGCGGCGCGAGGGCGGCGCGCACGTGGCCGACGGCGTCCGCGGCCCGGCCCTCCGCGAGCGCGTCCAGCGCGCGGTGGGTCTGCGCGCGGTCCCAGGCCAGGAGTGCCTGACCCTCGCCGCCCTCCCAGGGGTGCAGCCGGCGGCCGCCGAGGATCGTCAGCGCCTCGTCGGCACGGCCCTCGGTGACCATGAGATGCAGGGCCTCGACGGCGAGGTCGTCGCGGTCGAGGGCGGCGGCCTGCTGGCCGGCACCCCGCTGGTCGGCACCCCGCTGGTCGAGCCTGTCGAGACCCCCGTCAGCCGACCATGCACTTCCTGCCAGATCCGCCCCCGGACTGGCAGCAGGTGCATGGTCGCTACCAAGCAGCGCGGCGAGCCGCTCCCCCGGGCCGACCCCCGTCAGCGCCGCGAGCTGGTCGGTCTCGTACCGCAGCCTGGCGTCGTCCGGGGCGGCCGCGAGCGCGTGCTCGTAGGCCTCGCCCGCCGCCGCCAGGTCCCGCTCGTGGTTGACGGCGGCCACGCCGATGTTGCGCCAGGCCACGGCGTCGGCCGGGTCCAGGGCGACGGCGGACCGCCACAGGGCCAGGGCATCGGCCCGGCGGCCGGCGGCGTAGGTCCAGTGGCCCAGGAGCGACCGCGCGCGGGCGTCGGCCGGGTCGGCGTCGGCCGCCGCCCGCAGCACGGCGGCGTCGGCGAGCCGGCCGGGGAAGCACCACGTGGCGTCCAGGCCGCGGGCCCGGGTCCGCTCGGCGGCGGCCTCGTCCGCGCGGCCGGCCAGCGCCAGCACGTGGGCGCGGTGGTAGGCGAGCAGCGGCCGCGCGGCGGTCTGCCCGGCGGGCCGGTGGT
This sequence comes from Promicromonospora sp. NPDC057488, assembly GCF_042802395.1. NCBI lineage: Bacteria > Bacillati > Actinomycetota > Actinomycetes > Micrococcales > Promicromonosporaceae > Promicromonospora > Promicromonospora sp. NPDC057488. Next base: position 42,035 of record NZ_JBHVEG010000028.1, on the reverse strand, counting down.
CCTCGCGCGCCTCGGCCTCGTCGAGGCAGGCCAGGGCGGTCTCGTGCTCCCCCACCCCGGCGAGCTCGATCGCGACGTCGAGCAGGATCTGGGCGTCGCCGCTCGCGGGCTGCCCGTCCAGGTGGCGCAGCCAGGCGTCGAGCGGGTCGAGCGCGCGGGCCGCCGCCAGGGCCGACGTCGCCGCCGCGTGCTGCCGCAGCCGCCCGTGGCACACCACGGCCAGCGCGAGCGCCTGGAGGTGGTCGGGCTCGGTGCGGCGCACGTCGTCGAGCCGGGAGAGGGCCCGGTCATGGCGGCCGGCGCGCGCGTCGAGGCGCGCCATCCGGTACCCGGCGGGGGCGCGCCAGGCCCGCGACCACGCGGCCTGCGCGTACGCGTCGTAGGCGCCCGCGTCGTCGCCGAGCTGCTCGCGCACCAGGCCCAGCAGGTAGAGCGCCGTCGTGTCGCGGGGGCTGCGGTGCAGCCGGGTCAGCCGCTCGACGGCGCGCTCCAGGTGGTCGCGGGCCCGCTCCGGGTCGCCCGCCACGTAGGCGCGGCGGCCGAGGCCCACCAGGCTGTCCACGTGCCCGGGGTCGCGTCGGAGGGCCTCGTGCCAGTACGGCTCGGGGGCGCGCGTGGCGTGCCGGTACAGGTCCAGGTGCGCGGCGATCAGCCCCAGCTCCTCGACGGTGCCGACCTGGTCGGGGGCGGGCGGCTCCTCGGCGGGGTCAGGCTCGGGCACGGCTCCCGCAGCGGCCTCGGTCCAGGCGACCAGTACCCGGTCGCCGTGGGTGACCGTCACCGTGAGCGGGCCCGTCCCGGCCGGGACCGCGTGCTCCAGCAGGGCCGGCCGCGTCGGGTCGACGTCGACGACGTCGGCCCGGAGCACCACCCCGCCGTCCGACAGCGTGACCGTCAGATCGTCCAGGGGGCGCGGTACGACGACGCCGACGCGCGCCGTCGTCCCCGCGCCGTCGGAACCCGACCGTTCCAGCCGCACCGCGGCGTCGAGCGTCGCCCGGTCCACCGGGCCGACGTCGCGCACGGGGTACCAGAACTGGGAGAACACCTTGGTCTCGCCGGGGGCAAGGTAGGCGAAGTCGGGCTGGTTGTCGGTGAACACCCCGGCCATGAGCTCCACGTAGTGCGAGCCGTCGTCGGCCAGGTTGGCGTCCCAGGCGTGCCCGAACGGGGCGTTGCCCCAGGTCCACTGCTTCTTGCCCGGCGAGATGGCGCGGTCCGCCACGTGCACGAACCCGAGGCCCGACGCGTGGTCGTACCCGCCGAAGAACTCCTCGTCGCTGCCCAGGCACATGTACGACGTCGGCACCGGGATGTTGCGGTACCAGTCGAGGCGGTCGCCACCCTGGCTCGCGAGCGCCGGGTAGTCGACGCCGTAGTAGGGGCGGTCGGCGTGCGGGAACGCGGTGATCGCGCGCCGGGCGTGGTCGGCCACGTAGGTCACGTCGTGCGGGAAGAACGACTGGTAGTCGTCGTCGACCTTGGCGGCCACGTTGGCCCACCAGAGGAACGACTGCGGCAGCTCGCTGCGGTTGTACAGCCGCACGGTGAGCTCCAGCACGGCGCTGTCGGGCCGCAGGCGCACGCCGTGCATGCCCTTCATCCGCGTGAACGGGTCGTGGTCGGAGCACCAGACGACGACGGCGCCGTCGGGCTCCTCCTCGATCTCGACGTCCACCGGGAGGTAGGTGGCGGGGCGGTGGTGCTGCGGCCAGTTGAGCTCCACGCCGCCGGCCACCCACGGCCCGGCCAGCCCCACGAGGGCGGGCTTGATCACCGGGTTGGTCCAGAACAGGTCGCGGCCGCTGCCGCGCTCCCGGGCCACGTGGATGCGCCCGCCGAGCTCCGGCAGCACGACCACGCGCAGCCACTCGTTCTCCAGGTGCACGGCGCGCCAGGCCCGCTGGTGGGGCTCGTCGGCGATCTGGTGGTGGAACGGCAGCGGGTACACGCGGCCGGACGACCCCTGGTACACGCGCCGGTCCAGGTACGCCGGGAACCGGTCGGGGGGCAGGGGCGCATAGGTGGTCAGGTTGAGCGGCGCCTCCCAGGCGGCCGCGGCGCGGCCGGCCAGGTCGCCGGGCCGGTCGGGCAGTTCGAGCACGGACTCCACATCGAGCATGGGACCGACGCTACGAACCTCCCGGGCACCCCGGGAAGCGACGTATCGACTTAACTGCCTGGACGATCCGACGATTCACCGGGCGCGACGTCGGCTGACGCGGGCGAGCCGCCGGGTCTACCCTCCAGGGGTGCGCATCCGTGACGGCTTTCCCGGACAGCGCCTGCGGGTGCTGCCGACCACCGTGGTCCGCGCGACGTCGCAGGCGGGCCCCACCTCGCGCCTGCTGGTCACCGACGCGGGCTATTTTCCGCACGCGACCAACCACGGGCGGGTCCGGGCGCGGGGCGCCGTGGGCACCATCGTCATCGTGTCCTCGGCGGGGCGCGGCTGGTGCCGCACGCCGGGCGGTCTGCATCGTATCGGCGCTGCTCAGGCGCTCGTCATCCCCGCGGGCGTGCCGCACGAGTACTGGGCGGACGACGACGATCCATGGACGATCTGGTGGATGCACGCCCGGGGTGAGGACGCGGGTGAGTTCGAGCGCGACCTGGCCCGGCACGCCGGTCCGGACGACGTCGCCGTCGTCGAGGTGCACGACCTGGTGCGCGTCGTCGCCGACCTCGAACGTGTGGTGAACGCCCTGGAGACCGACGAGACCTACCCCAGCCTGCTGCGCTGCGCGGGTGCCGCCTGGTCGGTGCTCGCCCAGCTCGGGGCGGACGCCGCCGCGGGCAGCCCGGTGCGCGGCGAACCCGTCCGGGCCGCCCAGGAGTACCTGCGCACGCACCTGGACGCCGTCGTCGAGGTGGCGGCGCTGGCCCGGCGGTTCGGCCTGAGCACGTCGCACTTCTCCGCGCGCTTCCGGGCGGCGACCGGCGGCGGCGTGGTCGAGTACGTCAAGCGCCTGCGGATGGCCCGGGCGTGCGAGCTGCTCATCACCACGGAGCTGCCGGTCGCCGACATCGCGCGCTCGGTGGGCTACCCGGACCCGTTCTATTTCTCGCGGCAGTTCCGCAGCGTGCACTCCTGCAGCCCGACGGACTTCCGCCGGGGGCTGCACGACCGCTGAGGTCTCGGGTGGGCCGGCGCTGCTGCTGCCGCCGGCCGATTCGGGTGGTCGGCAGAATGCCAGATGGTCGGCATTCCGAGGTGCCGACCACCTGACATTCTGCCGACCGCTCGTCGGGGCTTCGTCAGCCCGCGCGTCGGATCGTCCAGGCGGGTGCGTCGTCCTCTGCATTCCGTGCCGCCCCGGCGGGCGCTTTGCTGGGCGGGTCCCCCTTCGGCAGCGCGCCGAACCGACGACGACGTCAGGAGACCCTGGATGTTCACCGTACGAACCTGGGCGGCGAGGACGAGTGCCGCCCTGCTCACGACAGCCCTGGCCGCGACCGGCCTGGCGGCGGGCGCCTCGGCGGCACCGGCGGCACCGACCGCCGTCAGCCCCGCACCCGCCGGCCCCGCCGCCCCCGCCCCCGCGCCCGCGCCCGCGCCCGACAGCCCCAGCCCCAGCCCCAGCCCCAGCCCCACGCCCTACCAGGGCTGGAACACCTACTACGGCCTGGGCGGCGACTTCACCGCCGACGAGGTGCTGGACGTCGCGGACTTCCTGGTCTCGTCCGGCCTCGCGGACGCCGGCTACGACATCGTGTGGCTCGACGGCGGCTGGCAGGACGAGATACCCCGCGGCGACGACGGCCGCCTGCAGGGCGACGCCGAGCGCTTCCCCGACGGCATGGCGGCCCTGGCCGACGAGATCCACGACCGCGGCCTGCGCGCCGGCATCTACACCGACGCCGGCCCGTACATCCCGGGCACGTGCGGCCTGGGCAGCGGCGGCCACTACCAGACCGACGCCGACACCTTCGCGGCGTGGGGCTACGACGCCGTCAAGGTCGACTTCCTGTGCGGCATCACCGCCGACCTGGACCCGCAGGAGGCGTTCACGGCGTTCGCGCAGGCGCTGCGGAACAACAGCTCCGGCCGGTCCATGATCTTCAACCTCTGCAACCCCGTGACCTCGCCGGACTGGGGCGACTACCCGGAGGAGCAGCAGTCCACGTGGTCGTGGACCTACGCGCCCGACATCGCGGAGTCCTGGCGCACCTACACCGACGTCGGCTTCGTGGGGCAGATCCAGTTCAAGGACGTGCTGCGCAACTTCGACGCGAACGCCCGGCACCCGGAGGTCGCCGGGCCGGGACGGTTCAGCGACCCGGACTACCTGGGCCCGGAGCTCGGTATGACCACCGAGGAGTTCCGCACCCAGATGTCGCTGTGGACCGTCGCGGCGGCGCCGCTGGTCATCTCCAGCGACCCCCGCACCCTGAGCCAGGAGTCGCTGGACATCCTGCTCGACGAGGACGTGCTGGCCATCGACCAGGACCGGCTCGGCCTCCAGGGCACCCGGGTCGGCGCCGCGGGCACCACGGAGACCTGGGCCAAGCCGCTGGCCGACGGTTCGGTCGCCGCCGCGCTGCTGAACCGCGGCGACCGGGCCGCCGAGGTCGCCACCACCGCCCGCGACCTGGGCCTGCGCGGCCGCTCGTTCGAGGTGCTGGACACCTGGACGGACGCCCGCACGCAGTCATCGGGCACGGTCCGCGCCGCGGTCCCGGCGCACGGCGCGGCGCTGCTCCGGGTCACGCCGTCCCGGCCGGGCGGCGCACCCCGCCTGGTCGCCGCGCCGCCCGCCTTCACCTCCGTCGGGGCGGATGCCGTCGCGCCCACCACCGACCTCCTGGCCGCGGCCGGCGACCGGCTGACCACGCAGGTGACGCTACACAACGACGGCGGCACGGCCGTGCGCGACCCGCGCGTCGCACTCACGGTTCCCGAGGGCTGGACGGCCCGCACGCTGGGCGCCACCCCGCACGTGGTGCGGCCCGGTGACTCGGCGACGGTCGCGTTCGCGGTGTCCGTCCCGGCCGGGACCGAGACCGGCGGGTACGACGTCGCCGCGACGGTCTCGTCCGGCTCCGGGCGCCTCACGACGCCGCCGTCGAGCGTGACGGTCGCGCCCGGGGCGCCGGCCGGCGGCGACGTCGTGCTGTCCCGGCACCCCTGGGTGAGCGCGACCAGCGGCTGGCTGACGCCCACGGTGGACCAGAGCGTGGGCGGCGGCTCGCCCCTCACGGTCGCGGGCACGGTGCACGAGACCGGGCTCGGCGTCGCCAGCCCGTCCCGGGTCCGCTACTACCTCGGCGCCGCGTGCACCACGCTGACCGGGAGCGTCGGCATCGACGACGTCGTCGGCACGGTCGGCCCGGAGGGCGGCACCGCGACGTTCGACGTCGTCGGCGACGGCGAGACCCTCTGGAGCAGCGGCACGGTGGAGCGGGGCGAGGCAATCGCGTTCGAGGCGGACGTGACGGGCATCCGCGACCTGAGCCTCCGCGTCGATGACGCGGGCGACGGCGGCTACAACGACCGGGCCGACTGGCTGTCGCTGAACCTCACCTGCGCCTGATCCAGAGCCAGAGCCAGAGCCACCGAACGTAGGGTTGGTCGGCGTCCCAGCGCTGACACGCCGACCAACCCTACGTTCGCCTCCCTGCCTGGGCCGGCCCCGGCCGGGCCCGAACAGTCAGCATGCCGGCGCGTCCGACAGGAGCTCGGCCAGGTGGGGGGCCGGGGAGTCCGCGCGGTCCGGGGTGGTGACCATCGAGACCACCCAGTCCGCGGCGCCGTCGGCCGCGACCGGGACGGAGACCAGGCGGGCGGCCTGCGGCTTGGCCGCGACGTGCCGCGGCACGACGGCGACGCCGAGACCCCGGTCGACCAGGTCCAGCAGCGTGTGCACGTCGTTGACCGTGAACCGGACCCGACGGCGCACGCCCCGCGCCGCGAACGCGTCGTCGTTCAGCTGGCGGATCGCCCAGGACGGGTGGAAGTCGATGAAGCTGTCCCCGCCCAGTTCGGCGCGGTCCACGGCGGCGCGGGCGGCCAGCGGGTGGTCGGGCGGGCAGAGGAACACCACCGGCTCCTCGCCCAGGACGACGCGCGGCAGCACGCCCACGTGGTCGGCCGTGGCGACGAACGCGGCGTCGAGGTCGCCGTCGCGCACCCCGGCCAGGAGCTCGTGCGAGCCCGCCTGCGTGAACGCGATCTCCACGCGCGGGTAGCGCCGGTGGAAGCGTTCCAGCAGCGTGGCGACGTCGACGAGGCCGAGGCACTGCTCCGCGCCGACCCGCAGCGTGCCCGCGAGCTCGCGCGAGACCTGGACCACCGCATCGCGAGCTTCCGTCGCGGAGGAGAGCATGGACCGGGCGAAAGGCAGGAGCGCCAGGCCCGCCTCGGTGGGCTCGACCCGGCGGGTGGTCCTGGTGAACAGCTTGGTGCCCAGCTCGACCTCGAGGTTACGGATGGCGGCGGACAGCCCGGACTGGGAGACGCCGGTGAGCTCGGCGGCCCTCGTGAACTGGCGTTCTTCCGCCAGCGCCACGAGGTATTCCATCTGACGCAGTTCCATTAAGAAATACCAGTTCTGGGAATGATGATGAGGAGTTGTTGGACTTCTAGGTTATCGCTTCCTAGTCTCTGGTCCGAACCCGTTGCGACACGAGGAGAAACCATGCAGCTCCGTTCCATCGGCGGCCGTCCCGTCTCCGCGATCGGCCTCGGCGGCATGCCGATGTCCATCGAGGGCCGGCCCGACCGCGAGCGCTCGATCGCCACGATCCACGCCGCCCTCGACGCGGGCGTCACTCTGATCGACACCGCCGACGCCTACCACCAGTTCGCCGACGAGGTGGGGCACAACGAGGAGCTCATCGCCGAGGCCCTGCGGTCCTACGGCGGCGACACCTCCGGCGTGCTGGTCGCCACCAAGGGCGGCCACCTGCGGCCCGGCGACGGGTCCTGGACCAAGGACGGCCGGCCCGAGTACCTCAAGGAGGCCGCGAAGGCGTCGGCCAAGCGGCTCGGCGTCGACGCCATCGGCCTCTACCAGTTCCACCGGCCGGACCCGAACGTGCCCTACGGCGACTCCGTGGGCGCGATCCGCGACCTGCTCGACGAGGGCGTCATCGAGCTGGCGGGCATCTCGAACGCGAACCCGGACCAGATCCGCGAGGCCAACGACATCCTGGGCGGCCGGCTCGTGTCCGTGCAGAACCAGTTCTCGCCGCGCTTCCGCTCCTCGCTGCCGGAGCTCGAGCTGTGCGCCGAGCTGGGCATCGCGTTCCTGCCGTGGAGCCCGCTGGGCGGCATCTCGCTGGCCCGCTCGGGCGAGCTCGGCGCCGAGTACTCGGCGTTCCGGGAGATCGCCGACGCGCACGGGGTGTCCCCGTTCCGTGTGACGCTGGCGTGGGAGCTCGCGCTGGCGCCCGTCGTCGTGCCGATCCCCGGGGCGTCGCGCCCGGAGAGCATCACCGACTCGGCCCAGGCGTCCGAGCTGACGCTCACCGCCGACGAGGTCGCCCGCCTGTCGGCGGCCTGAGCCCTACCGCATCAACGACTGGAGAGAAACCCCGTGAAGACCTTCACCCTGCCCGGGACGGAGCTCACCGTCCCGAACGTCGTCCTGGGCCTCATGCGCATCCAGGAGAAGACGGACGAGGAGGTGCGCACCCTGGTCAAGACGGCCCGGGACGCCGGCATCTCGTTCTTCGACCACGCCGACGTCTACGGCTCGGCCCTGCACGGCTGCGAGACCCGGTTCGCCGAGGCCATGCAGCTCACCTCGTCGGAGCGCGAGCAGATCGTGCTGCAGACCAAGGCCGGCATCGTGCGCGAGGGGCCGTACTTCGACTACTCGTACGAGCACCTGGTCGAGTCGGTCGAGGGCTCGCTCGCCGCGCTCGGCACCGACTACATCGACATCCTGCTGCTGCACCGCCCGGACGCCCTCGTGGAGCCGGACGAGGTGGCGCGCGCGTTCGACGAGCTGTCGGCGTCGGGCAAGGTGCGGGCGTTCGGCGTCTCGAACCACACGCCGGGCCAGATCGAGCTGCTGCGCAAGTCAGTGACGCAGCCGCTCGTGGCCAACCAGCTCCAGCTCTCGGTGACGCACGCGCCGCTCGTGGCGCAGGGCGTGGCCGCGAACATGCAGGGGCTGGACCAGTCGGTCAGCCGCGACTCCGGCACGCTGGACTACTGCCGTCTGCACGACATCACTGTGCAGGCCTGGTCGCCGTTCCAGGCCGGGTTCTTCAACGGCGTGTTCCTCGGCTCGCCGGACTACCCCGAGCTGAACGCCGTGATCGACCGGCTCGCGAAGAAGTACGACGTGCCGGCCATCGCGATCGCCACCGCCTGGATCACGCGCCACCCCGCGCAGATGCAGGTGGTGCTCGGCACCACCAACCCGGAGCGGGTCGCGGGCGCCGCGCTCGGGTCCGAGGTGCCGCTCACGCGCGCCGAGTGGTACGAGATGTTCCGGACGGCGGGCTACACGGTCCCGTGACCCGCTGACCGCGGGCGCCGGCTACGGCCGGCGCCCGCACCCGACGGCGTCAGGCGTCCGATCTGGCCTGCCGGACCAGCGCGGTCCGGCTGTCGTGCTCGTCCCGCGTCAGGAACGGCTCGCCCGCGACGCGGATGACCCGACCCGACCGGGGATCGACCTGGTCGACGGCGGGATGGACGCCCCTGAGCGTCGTGTACCCCGCGTAGAACTCGCGCGCCTCCTTGAACTTCGCCTTGGACTGGGCGAGACCGGCGACGACGACGAGCGCCAGGACCACGACCACGGCGATCCCGAAGGCCACGCTGCCGGCGAACGAGTCGCCGAGGACGAGCATGAGCACGGCCGTGATCACGATCGCCGGAGCGATCAGCAGGGCCAGTCTTCTCGACAGGCGGAAGAACTCGGCCGCAGACCGGCCGGCCAGCATCTCGTTCTGGTCACCGACGCGCTTCACACGCCGATTATCTCGTGCCCGGCCCTGCTCACGGACGCACGTTGTGGTTGGACGCGAAGAGGTTTCCCGGGTCGTACGCCCGCTTGACCTCGCGCAGCCGGGCCAGCGTCGCCTCGGGATAGGCGTTGCGCACGTCCTCCTCCGTGGCGGTGGACATGAAGTTCACGTACCCGCGCCCGCCGACGCCGAGCGTGTCGGCCGTCGAGGTGATCCACTCCCGCAGCCCGGCCAGTCCGTCGAGCTGTGGGGTCATGCCCTGCACCGTGACCATCCAGGCCGCGTCGCGGTGCGCGAAGGCCGTGTCCGCCGGGTCGGCGTTCGCGATCGCGCCGCCCATGGGCCGCAGGTTCACGGCCGCGACGCCGGGCGGCGCTCCGAGCACGGCCCCGACGGCCGCGGTGGCCCACGCCTCGTCGGGCGCCCAGGCGCCGTCCCCGAGGAAACCGGTCCGGGCGTCGCCCGGCATGCCGCCCTCCGGGCCGCCGACGCCCGCGAACATCTCGGGGTAGGCGATCTCGCCCACGCTGTCGTGCACGGGGGCGAGCGCGCGGAGCGGGGCGTAGACCGCCTCGGCCTGGTCCGCCGGGCCGGCGAAGCACACGAGCGCCATGACGATCGGCTTGCCGTGCGCCTCCGCGGGCAGCATCGGCAGGGGCGGGGCCACCAGGACGTTGACCATGCCCGACAGCTCGGCGGGCGCCTCGGCCAGCGCCGTCAGCACGCCCGCGAGCGTGGCCGGCTCGGCGGGCCAGACGAACATGCCGCCGGTGACCACCGGCAGCTCGCGCAGCCGCAGCTCGATCTCGGTGACGACGCCGAAGTTGCCGCCGCCGCCCCGCAGCGCCCAGTAGAGGTCGGGGTTCTCGTCGGCGTCGGCCCGGACCACCCGGCCGTCCGCGAGGACCACCTCGGCGCCCAGCACGTTGTCGACGGTGAGCCCGTGGGCCCGGCTGAGGTAGCCGATGCCGCCACCGAGCGCGAGGCCCGCGAGGCCGACGCCGCCGGTGTCGCCGAACCCGGTGGCCAGACCGTGCTCGCCGGCCGCGGCGATGTAGTCGCCCGCGAGCACGCCGCCCTGCGCCCGCCCGACGCCGGCGTCCCGGTCGATCTCGACGCCGTCCATGAGGCGCAGGTCCAGCACCAGCCCGCCGTCGAGCAGGCTGTGCCGGGCGAGGTTGTGGCCGCCGGCGCGCACGGCGACCGGCAGGCCGGCGCGGTGCGCGACGGCGAGCGCCGTCGCGACCTCGTCGGTGTCGCGCACGCGCGCCACCGCGGCCGGTGTGCGCTCGGTGCCGCCCATGAACACGGCGGCGGCGTCGGCGAACCCGTCGGACGCCGGGGTGAGCAGGCGGTCGCCGAGCGCGGCCGCGAGGGGTGCCAGGGCGCCGTCGAGCGTCCCGGAGGTAGTGGTGGAGCCGGTGGTGCTGGGGGTGTCCTGCGTGGCCATCGTCGAGCCTCCGTGTCGGTACCGGATCTTCCAGGTGACAAACGTTAGGCATCTAAGGATTAGGCGTCAATGCATTTCGGGAAGGGCCGAACTATCCTGCGTCCATGCAACCAAGCGGACGGCCCGGCGGCGATCCAGACGGCCCCGCGCAAGGGGTGAACCCGGCGCAGGCCGGGCCCGTGCCGGTGGCGGTGGCGATGTGGCAGTCCGTGCACCGGGTGATGCGGGCGTTCGACGCGCAGCTCTCCGACCAGGGCGCGAGCTGGCAGGTCTGGCACATCCTGCTCGCGCTGCACCAGGGCACGCCGGCCACGCAGCGGGAGCTGGCGCACGCCGTCGGCATCCGGGAGGCCACCCTCACCCACCACCTGCGCGGCATGGAGGACAAGGGGCTGATCGCGCGCACCCGCCAGGAGACCAACCGGCGGGTGCAGCGCATCGAGGTCACCGACGACGGCGAGGCCCTCTTCCGGCGGCTCAAGGCGGAGGCGATCGACTTCGACCGGACCCTACGGGCCGCGATCGGCCCCGACGCGGCCGATACCGACACCTTCTTCGCCACGCTGGGCCGCCTGGCCGAGGCGGTGCCCGACGGCGGGCGCGACATCCTGCCGGAGGGCTGGCCGGGCAACCGCCGGGGCTGAGCCGGCAACCGCCGGGAATAAAACACCCGGCGACCGGGAATAGGCGGTGCCCCGGGCAACCTTGTAGGTGTCGTGCAGCACACCCCGGAACCCCAGGCATGACCGCGACGTCCACCACCACCGACACGCGGCTCGGCCTGCGCGGCGACCGTGGTCCCATCCTCGGCGCACTCATGCTCGCCACGGCGCTGGTGGCGCTCGACGCCACGATCCTCGCCACCGCCTCGACCACGATCGCGCGCGAGCTCGGCGCGTTCGAGCAGGTCCCCTGGCTCTTCTCCGCGTACACGCTGGCGCAGGCGGTGACCGTCCCGCTGTACGGGCGGCTGGCCGACGTGTTCGGCCGCAAGCGCGTGATCCTCGTGGGCATCGCCCTGTTCCTGCTCGGCTCGATCCTGTGCGCCGTGGCCCTGACCATGCCGGCCCTGATCTGGTTCCGGGTGCTGCAGGGCCTGGGCGCCGGCGCGATCCTGCCGATGTCCATGACGATCACGAGCGACATCTACACGCTCGCCGAGCGCGCCAAGACGCAGGGCTACATGGCCAGCGTGTGGGCGATCTCGTCGGTGCTCGGCCCGACGCTGGGCGGCGTGTTCAGCCAGTTCGTGAGCTGGCGCTGGATCTTCTGGGTCAACGTGCCGATCGGGGCCGTGGCCCTCTTCGCGATCTGGCGCAAGTTCCACGAGAAGCAGCGCGACGGCGCCCGCGAGCCCGTCGACTACGTGGGCGCCGTGCTGCTCACGGGCGGCAGCACGCTGCTGGTGCTAGGCCTGCTGGAGGGCGGCCACGCCTGGGGCTGGGCCTCCGGGCAGTCGATCGCGATCTTCGTCGCCGCCGTGGCGCTGCTGGTCGCGTTCGCCCTGGCGGCGCGCCGCAACCCGCACCCGATCTTCGACCTGCGGCTGCTGCGCCGCCGGGTCGTGGGCGCGTCGACGGCGGCGTCGCTGATGGTCGGCGTCATCACGCTCGGCCTGTCCACCTACATCCCGATCTACGCGCAGGGCGTGCTCGGTGTGGGGCCGCTGGTGGCCGGGTTCGCGCTGGCCGCGCTCACGCTCGGCTGGCCCATCGCGGCCACGCTGTCGGGGCGCGTCTACCTGGCGATCGGCTTCCGCTGGACCAGCACCATCGGCTCCGTGGTCGTGCTGGCGGGTGCGCTGCTCACGCTCCTGCTCGACGCCGACGCCGCCGTCTGGCAGATCTCGGCCGCCGTGTTCGTGATCGGGCTGGGCATGGGCCTGGTGGCCGTGCCGACCCTGCTCGCCGCCCAGCACAGCGTGGGCTGGGGCGAGCGCGGCGCCGTGACCGCGACCAACATGTTCGCCCGCTCGATCGGGCAGGCCGTCGGGGTCGCCGCGCTCGGCGCGGTGGTCAACGCCCTGACCGTCGTCGGCGCGGACGGCACGCCGGAGGGGGCCGGGCTCGCGAACGCGATGCACCTGGTCTTCTGGTGCGTCGTGGCCTGCGCCGCGGTGATGATCGTGACGGTGCTGCTGCTCCCCCGCGACAACCCGAAGGTCACGCAGTCCGCGTGACAGTTACGCGGGCTGCGTGACAGTTACGCGGGCTGCGTGACGGTTACGCGGGCTGCGTGACGGTTACGCGGGCTGCGTGACGGTTACGCGGGCTGCGTGACGGTTACGCGGGCTGCGTGACGACGAAGCCCTCCCGGACTCCATCGAGCACGTCCTGCACGTGCTTGCGGAAGCCGGGGCAGGTCGCGATGTCGTGCGCCCGGCACTGCAGCGCGTGCTCCGTCATCGCGCGGGACGCCGCCATGTCGGCCATCCGGCGGTCCAGGTCGGCGATGTGCGCCTCCAGGACCTGGTGCCGGTCGTACGCCCCGGCGTCGAGCATGACGCGGACCTGCTCCAGGCTCATGCCCGCGGCCTTGCTGCGCACGATGACGCCCACCCGCACGACGTCGTCGCGCCCGTAGCGCCGCCGCCCGGCGCCGTCGCGCGCCGGGCGCAGCAGGTCCTCGTCCTCCCAGTAGCGCAGCACGTGGGTCTCCAGCCCGAACCGACGGGCCGTCTCGCCGACCGACCAGGTCTCGCTTGACTTCATGTCAACATGAAGTCACATCCTGGGGTGGTACCGCAAGACGTCCCGGGAAACGGAGCCCTGCCATGTCCGCCACACCCCCTCTGACCTCCTACGACGCCGTCGTGATCGGCGGCGGCCCCGCCGGCCTCCAGGCCGCCCTCACGCTCGGCCGCATGCACCGGCGCGTGCTGCTGCTCGACTCCGGCGAGTACCGCAACGCGGCCGCCGAGCACATGCACAACGTGGTGACCAACGACGGCCGCCCCCCGGCCGAGTTCCGCGCCGTGGCCCGCGGGGAGCTCGCCGCGTACGCGACGGTGACGGTCCGGGAGGGCGCCGCGACCGCCGTCGTGCCCGACGGCGCCGGGTTCCGGGTCGAGGTGGGCGGCGAGCACCTGACCACCCGCGGCGTCGTGCTCGCGACCGGGCTGCGCGACACCCTGCCCTCGATCCCCGGCCTGGAGCCGCTGTTCGGCACGGTCGCGGCCGTGTGCCCCTACTGCCACGGGCACGAGCTCAGCGGCAGGCCCGTGGCAGTGCTCGGCAACGGCCCGCACGTGGCCCGGGTCGCGTTCCTCCTGGAGCGCATCGCGAGCCGCCTGACAGTCCTGGCCGACGGCGGGGAGCTCGACGCCGACACGCGGGTGCTGCTGGCGGACGCCGGGGTGCCCGTGCGGCCCGAGCCCGTCAAGGAGCTGGTGGCCACCGCCGACGGCGCGCGGGTCGTGTTCGCCGAGGGGCCGGACGAGGAGGTCGGGGGCATCTTCGTCGCGGCCGAGTTCGGTCAGCGGGCGCCGTTCGCCGAGCAGCTCGGGCTGACCCTGCTGCCGTCGGGCGCCGTCGAGGTGGACGCGATGGCCCGCACCAGCCTGCCCGGGGTGTTCGCCGCGGGCGACATGGCGCACACCGCGGCGATGCCGGGGCCGATGGCGTCGGTGCTCATGGCGGCGGCGTCGGGCCAGCTCGCAGCGGTGTCCCTGGACGCCGACCTCCTGGGCCGCGACCACCCGGCGCCGACGGCGTCCTGACGCGCCGCGGGTCGGCAGCCCCCTGACGGCGGGCCAGCCGGGTCGGCAGTTCCCTGACGGCGAGGCCGCCGGGTCGGCAGTCTGCATTGAGGTCGGCACAGGCCTGTGCCGACCTGGATGCAGAGTGCCGACATGGAGGCGGGCACCCAGGAGGCTGCCGACTTCAGCGCTAGCACACCAGGACATGGCCAGGTCGGCCCTCCCCTGACGGCGAACCCACCAAGTCGGCAGTCTCCTGGCCTGAGCCCACCACATCGGCACTCTGCATCGAGATCGGTCCAGGCCTGTGCCGACCTGGATGCAAAGTGCCGACATGGAGGCGGGCACCCAGGAGACTGCCGACCTCGGCGCCAGTGCCCCCAGGACATGGCCAGGTCAGCAGTTGGCTGCCGCCAGGTCGGCATGCCCCTGGCTGAAGCCCACCACATCGGCAGGTTGCATCGAGATCGGTCCAGCGGTGGACCGATCTCGATGCAGACTGCCGAACTGAGGACCAGTGCCTCAGACGAGCCAGCCCTCACGCGCTCTCGCGGAGCGCCCTGCGCTCGCTCTCGATCGCCAGCAGCTCGGCGAACGCCGCGTTGTAGGCGCTCTCGTCGGACGGGTCCAGCCGCTGCAGGCGGCTGCGCGCGTCGTCGATCCGGCGCTTGAGGCCCAGGTCGACGACGCGCCGCACCAGGCCCTCGACGAACGCCGCGACCGCCGCCTCCCGGTCCTCGGGCAGCGAGGCGACCGACAGCTGGGTCACCACGATCGCCACCGACTCGGGGGCCCGCTCCAGCACGGCCGAGACCCACTGCGCGGCCGACTGCTCTCGCCCCACGGCCACTCCCCCGGCCGCCCGGATCGCGGCGTGCACCGCGCGCCACGCCGGCACCGCGAACGCGTCCTCGGCCAGCTCGTCGAACGACGCCGGCACGTGCTGCGGGTACTGCAGCACCGCCACCAGCGCGAGCCGCTCGTCGCGGGCCACGGGGTCGCGCGGGTCGGGCGCCGGCAGCTGCGCCACCTGCGCCGGTCGACCCCCGCCCGGCGCGGCGCCGGCCACCGGGGTCACCCCCGACGGCGGGCGGGCGCCGTCCGGCCGGTCCGCCGGGCGGCGCTGCGCCGGCGTCGACGCCGCGCGCGCCACCTCGCGCCGCACCTCGTCCACCTCCGTGCCGATCCAGCCCGCGACCTGGCGCACGTACCCGTCACGCTGGCTGCGGTCGCGGATGCCCACGATCTCCGGCGCCGCCGCCCGCACCGCGAGCACGCGCCCCTCGACCGTGTTCAGGTCGAACTGCCTGATCTTGGCCTGGATCACGAACGCGAACAGCGGCTTGCGCCCGTCCACCAGCGCCCGCACCGCCTCCGGGCCCTTGGCCATGCGCAGGTCGCAGGGGTCCATGCCGTCGTCGGCGACCGCCACGTACGTCTGCGCGAAGAACCGCTGGTCCTCGCCGTAGGCGCGCTCGGCCGCCTTCTGCCCGGCCGCGTCGCCGTCGAACGTGAAGATGATCTCGCCGCCCACGGTTCCGCCGGAGGCGAGCTGCATGCCGCCGCCCGCGGTCGTGTCGCCCAGCAGGCGCCGCACCACCTTCGCGTGGTCGCCGCCGAAGGCCGTACCGCAGGTGGCCACCGCCGTCGTCACACCCGACAGGTGCGCCGCCATGACGTCCGTGTAGCCCTCGACCACCACGACGCGCTTGCCCTTGGCGATCTCCCGCTTGGCGAGGTCGATCCCGTACAGCACGTGCGACTTCTTGTAGAGGCTCGTCTCCGGGGTGTTCAGGTACTTGGGCCCCTGGTCGTCCTCGAACAGGCGGCGCGCGCCGAACCCGATCACCGCGCCCGTCACGTCCCGGATGGGCCACATGACACGCCCGCGGAACCGGTCGTAGATGCCCCGCTGCCCCTGCGACATCAGGCCGCTGGCCACCAGCTCCGCCTGCGTGAACCCGCGGCCCTGGAGGTGGCGCTGCAGGGAGTCCCAGCCCTTGGGCGCGAACCCCACGCCGAACAGCTCGGCGTCGGAACGGTCGAAGCTGCGCTCCGCCAGGAACGTGCGCGCCGCCGTCGCGTCGGGCCCCATGAGCTGCTCCGCGTAGAAGTCCGCGGCCACCCGGTGCGCCTCCAGCAGGCGCTGGCGCTTGCCCGGCTCCTCCCGCGGGCGGGCGTTGCCGCCCTCCTCGTAGCGCAGCTGCACGCCCGTCTTGCCCGCGAGGTACTCGATGGCCTCGGTGAAGCTCAGCCCGTCCATCTTCATGACGAACTCGATGACGTCGCCGCCCTCGCCACAGCCGAAGCAGTGGTACCGGCCCACGCTGGGCCGCACGTTGAAGCTGGGGCTGCGCTCGTCGTGGAAGGGGCACAGCCCCACCAGCGCGCCCACGCCCGCGGGCTTGAGGGTCACGTGCGCCGAGACGATCTCGTCGATCCGCGCGCGCTCGCGGACCTGGTCCACATCCTCGCGTCTGATCAGCCCGGCCACGTCGGAATTCTATGCCCGGCAGGAACGGGCGTACTCCCCCGGCGGGACGCCGACGGCACGGACGAAGTCCCCGGAGAAGTGCGCCTGGTCGTAGTAGCCGACGGCGGCCGCCAGCCCCGCCAGGTCCAGCCCGGGGTCGCGGCCGAGCATCTCGGCGGCGAGGTGCACGCGGTGCCGCCGCAGCACCCACTTGGGGCTCACCCCCACCCAGTCGGCGAACAGCCGCTGCAGCGAGCGCGGCGTGGTGCCGAGCCGGCCGGCGAGCGCCGTGACGGACGTGCCCGGCACGGCGTCGGCGATGACGGAGAACGCCTCGCGCAGGGCGGCCAGCGCCGCCGTGGACCGGGTGGTGCGGGACCGTTCGACGGCGGCCCGCAGCAGCGGGGTGACGGTGCGGACGGCGGCGTCGGGCCGCCCGGCCGAGGCCTGGGCGAGGGCCTCCTCGCAGGCGAGCGGCGCCGTCGGGCCGAGGAAGGCGGCCGGCCCGACGGCGCCGCGCTCCCCCGGGTGGGCCAGCCCGAGCAGGGCGCGGTAGCCGCCGGGGCGCAGCTTGGTGCCGACCACGGCGCCGGTTCCGGCAAGGGTGCGCTCGAAGAGGCCGGCGGGCATGGCGTAGGCGAGGAACCCCTCGCGCTCGGCGACCACGTGCCCCACGGGGTGCGGCATGACGTTCTGCGTGAACGCGGCCCCGGGCGGCAGGTCCCAGGTGATCACCCAGTGCCAGTCCACGAGGTCGGCGAGGTCGGCAGCCGGCTCCACGCGGGCCAGCGCGAACCGGTCGCGCGCCCGCACGGGGTTCACGATGCCGAGCGTGGGCCCGGACTCCAGGGCGCTGTTCACCGTCTCGCCGTCGAACACCTGTCGCATAATTCCAAGACTGGCACATCCGGCAGGCGCGAGCATCGGTGGCATGAAGAACTCAGCCCTGCACCCCAACATCACCGTGTCCGACGCCCGGGCCGCCATCGCGTTCTACGAGGCCGCGCTGGGCGCCGAGACGCTCGACGTGATCACCGCGGGCGACGCCGTGATCCACTCCGACCTGATCCTGCGGTCCGCCGCGGGTGAGTCGACGTTCACCGTGGCCGGCGCGTTCCCGCCCGACTCGGCGGCGCCCGAGCCGGGCGCGCCGACGCACGCGAGCTTCACGATCCCGGTGGCGGACACCGACGCCGCCTACGCGCGGGCGATCGGCGCCGGCGCGACCAGCCTGGCCGAGCCGGCGGACTGGTTCGAGGGGTTCCGGCAGGCCGCGGTGCGCTGCCCGTTCGGGCACCGCTGGTACTTCGTGACGGTCGCGGAGTCGGTCACGCCCGACGACGTCCAGCGCGCGAGCGACGCCTGGGTCGCGGCCCGCGACTGACGCCCCCGCCCGACGTGTCAGACGTACAGGTCACCCGGGTGATCAGTACGTCTGACACGCTCCCTGATGCGGTTTGCCGGGCTAGCGCGGTTCGGTACGCTTTGCCCCGACTCAGGGAGGAACAGAAGCACCATGGGAATCAGGTATCGCAAGCGGCTGTCGTTCGGGCCGCTCAAGTTCAACATCACGCAGCGGGGCCTGTCGTCGATGAGCTTCAAGGTGGGTCCGTGGACCTGGAACTCCAAGACCAAGAAGCACTCCATCAACCTCCCCGGCGGCCTGAGCTGGTACAGCAACAACAAGTGACGCGGCGCGGCGGAGGCAGTGCCCTGCCTCCGCCGGCGACGATCCCCCTGGTGGAGGCCTGAGAGCCGCGTGATTCCGGGATTCCGGACCGCGTGGCTAGAGTGGCCAGCGTGGAGCAAGCCCTCGGGAAGAGCATCCCGCCGTCGTACAGCGCGCAGGACGTCGAGCGCTGGGTGACCGAACCGCCCAAGTCGCAGGCCCGGACCCCGTTCGAACGCGACCGCGGGCGCGTGGTGCACTCCTCCGCGCTGCGCCGCCTCGGCGCCAAGACCCAGGTGCTCGGCGCGGGGCACGACGACTTCGTGCGCACCCGCCTGACGCACTCCCTCGAGGTGGCCCAGGTGGGCCGCGGCATGGGCCGGTCGCTCGGCTGCGACCCCGACGTCGTCGACACCGCCTGCCTCACCCACGACCTGGGGCACCCGCCCTTCGGGCACAACGGCGAGACGGCGCTGGCCGAGATCGCCGAGCCGATCGGCGGCTTCGAGGGCAACGCCCAGACCCTGCGCCTGCTGACCCGCCTCGAGCCCAAGGTGATCGGGTTCGACGGCGTGCCCGCCGGCCTCAACCTGACCCGCGCCAGCCTCGACGCGAGCGTCAAGTACCCCTGGGCCTACGGCGCGGGCCCCGCCCGGCCGGACGGCACGGCGAGCCGCAAGTTCGGCGTCTACCCCGACGACGCGCCCGTGTTCACGTGGCTGCGCAAGGACGCGCCCGACGGCGTCAAGTGCCTGGAGGCGCAGGTCATGGACCTCGCCGACGACATCAGCTACTCCGTGCACGACGTCGAGGACGGCGTCGTTGCGGGCCGCGTCGACCTGGACCTCATGGCGGACGCCGAGGAGCGGGCGCGCGTCGCCGAGTACGTGCGGTCCTGGTACGGCGAGTGGTACCGGGCCGACGCGATCGACGCCGCCATCGGCCGGCTGCAGGAGTACCTGCGCGGCGAGGGCCATCTGGTGCGGGCCTTCGACGGCTCGCGCGGGTCGCTGGCCTCGCTCAAGGACATGACGAGCCAGCTCATCGGCCGGTTCATCGGCGCGGCGATCGACGCCACGCGCGCCGAGTACGGCGAGGGCGCCCTGACGCGGTACGCGGCCCGGCTGGTGGTGCCCGACGAGACCGAGCACGAGATCCTCGCGCTCAAGGGCATCGCGGTGGCCTACGTGATGGCGCCGCGCGGCCAGGAGCCCCGCTACCTGCGGGAGCGGGAGATCCTGACCGACCTGGTGCGCGTGCTGGCCGACCGCGGACCCGACGAGCTGGAACCACCGCTCGCGGCCGACTGGCGCGCGGCGCCCGACGACGCCGCGCGCCTGCGCGTGGTGGTGGACCAGGTCGCGTCGCTGACGGACCTGTCCGCGATCGCGCTGCACCGGCGGCTGGTGGCCCCGGCCGCCTAGGCCGGGTGCTCAGCCCTTGACGGACCCCGCCGTCAGCCCGCCCACGATGTACTTCTGCAGGAACAGGAACAGCGCGAGCACCGGCACCGCCGAGACGACGGCGCCCGCGGTGAACAGGCCCCAGTTGGCGTCCTGCAGCGACGACACCCAGCCGTAGAGGCCCACCGCCAGCGTCCAGTTGTCCTCGGACTGCAGCAGCACGCGCGCGATGATGAACTCGCCGAACGTGCTGATGAAGCTGAGCAGCCCCACCACGGCGAGGATCGGCGCGGTCAGCCGCAGCACGATGGTCCAGTAGATCTGGGCGTGCGATGCACCGTCGATCTTCGCGGCCTCGTCGATCTCGCGCGGCACGGTGTTGAAGAACCCGTACATGAGGAACGTGTTCACGCCGAGCGCCCCGCCCAGGTACACGCAGATCAGCGACAGCTTGGAGTCCAGGCCGAGGCCGGGCACCACGTTGCCGAGCGAGATGAGCAGCAGGAAGATCGCCACGAAGGCGAGCATCTGCGGGAACATCTGGATGATCAGCAGGGCCGTGAGCCCCACGCGGCGGCCGGAGAACCGGAAGCGCGAGAAGGCGTACGCGGCCGCCGCGCCCATGAGCACGGTGCCGGCGCCGGTCGCGACCGCCACCACCAGGGTGTTGGCCATCCAGGTCCAGAACCGCGTGTCGGCCAGGGCCGCGTAGTTGGCCCCCGACACCGACGCGAACAGGTCGTTCGAGCCGGTCAGGGTGCCGCCGTCGGCCAGGGAGGCGGAGACCACGTAGACGAGCGGGAAGCCCGCGTAGACCACGGCGATGATGCCGACCAGGTGCCGCCAGCCGATCTCGGAGAACCAGCGGGCGCGCTGCCCGGGGCGGCGCGGAACGTGTGCGGTGCGCGGGCTCATCAGGCGATCTCCTCGAGCGAGCGGGTGCGCCGGAACGCGAGGGCGGAGATGGTCGCGACCACCACGAAGATGACGATCGACAGGGCGCTGGCCAGGCCGTAGTCCTTGGCCGCCGTGCCGTCGAGCCCGGAGACCGAGTAGACCATCGAGATGAGGATGTCCGTGTGCCCCAGCGGCACCGAGGCGTCGTCGAACCGCGGGCCGCCGCCCGTGAGCATGTAGATCAGCGTGAAGTTGTTGAAGTTGAACGCGAACGACGAGATGAGCAGCGGCGCCGTCGCGACCAGGAGCAGCGGCAGCGTGATGGACCGCCACGTGCGCCAGCGGCCGGCGCCGTCGATCTTCGCGGCCTCCAGCACGTCGGTCGGCAGGGACTGCAGCGCGCCCGTGCAGATCAGGAACATGTACGGGAAGCCGAGCCACAGGTTCACGCCGAGCACGGCCAGCTTGGCCAGCACCGGGTCGGTGAGCCACGGGATCGACGCCCCGCCGAGCAGCACCTCGTTCACGAACCCGTAGGACCGGTTGAGCATGCCCGACCACAGCAGGGCCGCGAGGAACCCCGGGATCGCGTACGGCAGGATCACCAGGGTCCGGTAGATGCGGCGGCCCCGCAGGCGTGCGTCGTTGAACGCGATCGCCAGGAACAGGCCGAGCAGGAACGTGGACGCGACCGAGAGCACGGCGAACGCGAACGTCCACACCAGGATCTTGCCGAAGGGCCCGGCGTACCGGTCGTCGCCGAACGCGGTGACGAAGTTGTCGAACCCGACCAGCACGCGCCAGCCCACGGGCAGGGTGGTGCCGTCGGCGGCCTCGAACTGGCCGTCGTCGTTGGGCGTGTACGTCACGCCCGTGGCGGTGTCGGTCATGGTGTCCGACGCCGCGTCGTAGGTCAGCGTGGACGTGAAGACGTAGCCGGTGCGGGCGTCCTGGGTGCGGACCGAGCCGTCGTTCGGGTCGTCCGAGACGGGGACGCGCAGCTCGGTGACCTCCTGCTGCCGCTCCAGGACGGCGGCGTACTCCAGCACGTCGTACCCGGGCAGCGCGGTGATCCGGCCGGCGTCGACGGAGGCGCCGTCCACGGGCTCCAGCGGCTGGTCGGCCGTGCCTGCCTGTACCGCGCCGTCCGGCGAGACGATCGCGAAGCCGAGCGTGTCGCCGTCGGCCACCACAGTCAGGGGCGAGGAGGGCGAGCCCTCCACGCGGCGCTCGTTCTGCACCAGGAGGGCCTCGATGGCCTGCTCCTTGGTGCTGTTGTGCCCGTCGCCGTAGTTGGTGAACGCGACGTAGCCGGTGTAGGCCACCACGTAGACCTGGTAGACGAGCAGGAAGGCCAGACCGGGCAGGATGTACTTCAGCGGCAGCGCGCGCTTGGAGAAGTAGGCCCAGTTGGCCACGATCAGCAGCGCCACCATCGCGGCGAGGATGCCACAGGACTCCGCGCCCCACGCGGCGAGCACTGCGTACACGCCGAGGGCGTCGACCAGGGCGATCAGGACGAGCTTGACGAGAAACCCGGGGCTCCAGCCGGTGCGGCCGGAGCCCCGGGTCACGGGTGAGTACATCAACCGATCTCGCCCTGGATGTCGGCGACCATCTTGTCCCAGGCCTTCGCCGGGTCGGACTTGCCGGAGACGATCGCGGCCTCGGTCACGCCCCAGTACGCCCACACGGCGCCCATCTCGGGCAGCGACGGCATCGGGACGGCGTCGGCGCCGACCTCACGGAAGCCCGCGGTGATCGGGTCCTCCGACGCGGTGTCGGCGGCCTCGATGAGGGCCGGCGGACGGTCGCCCGCCTCGTACAGCGCGAGCTGCGCCTCGGGGGTGGCCATGTAGTTGACCAGGAAGTCGTTGGCGAGCAGCGTGTTCTCGCTCTGCGCGCTCACGTAGAAGCCGGCCACGCCCACGAACGGCTGGGCGGGCTCGCCGCCGGCGCTCGGGATCGGGTCGATCGCCAGGTCGAGGTCGCCGAACGACTCCAGCATCCACGGGCCGCCCACGATGAAGGGCGACTCGCCCTTGGCGAAGGCCGCCAGCGCGATGTCGTAGGTGACGTCGGTGCTCAGGTTGCCGGCGTCGCCCTGCTCCGCGAGCCACTCCGCGAACGCGGTGCCGCCCTCGCCGCCGAGCGCCAGCTCGGGCTTGTACGAGCCGTCCTCGTTCTGCTCGAAGACGGGGGCGCCGAACGACGTCTGCAGCGGGTAGAAGGTGTACGGGTCACCCTCGGTGGAGGTCTGGATCAGCAGCGGGTACTTGGTGCCGGCGTCCTTGCCGGCCGCGATCGCGTCGTCCCAGGTGGCCGGGGCCTCCGGGGCGAGCTCCGTGTTGCGGATCAGCGCGATGTTCTCCACCGCGTAGGGCAGGCCGTAGACCTGGCCGTCCTGCGTGAACGCCGAGACCGAGACGGGCTCGAAGGCGTCGGCGGTGTCGCCGAGCTCGATCGGGGCCACGACGCCGTTGGTCGTGAGCTCGCCCAGCCAGTCGTGCGCGCCGACCGTGATGTCCGGGCCCTTGCCCGTGGGCACCTGCGCCAGGAAGTCGGGGCGGATGTCCTCGAAGTTCTTCAGGACCACCTCGACGTCGGCGCCCGTGGTCTCCTCGAAGCCGACAGCGGCCTCCTCCACGGCGGCCTGGCGGGTCTCGTCGACCCAGACGGTGAGGGTCGCACCCTCGCCGTTCGGTGCGGCCGACTCCTCGCCGCCCGCTTGCTCCTCCGCGCCGCCCGCGCAGGCGGCCAGCGCCAGCGTCGTGGTCAGGACAGCGGCGGTCAGGATGCTCCGTCGCATCGTCACTCCCGATGGTTCGCGGCCCGACGTCGGGCCTGGGTTTCGATGCCCGAACCGTACGGGCACATCGGCCAATTATGCAAGAAGTTGCGATAAAGTTTCAGCATCGCTTGCAGCCGTTACCAGGACGACGGCGCAACCACGGGGCGCGACAGGGTCACGACACCCGTGGATCAACCGGGACGAGGAGGTCACATGTCACTTAGGCTGCCAGGCGTGCGCACCCGACTGACCGACCTCGCCGAGCAGGCTGGGGTCTCCACCGCGACCGTGTCGCGCGTGCTCAACGGAAAGCCCGGCGTGGCCGGCGAGACCCGGCAGGCGGTGCTCGCGGCCCTCGACGTGCTGGGCTACGAGCGCCCGTCCGCGCTGCGCGCCCGCCCCGCCGGCCTCATCGGCCTGGTGGTGCCCGAGCTGTCCAACCCGGTCTTCCCCGCGTTCGCGCAGGCCATCGAGTCGCAGCTCGCCTCGCGCGGGTACACGCCGCTGCTGTGCACGCAGTCGCCGGGCGGCACCACCGAGGACGAGTACGTCGAGACCCTGATCGACCACGCGGTGGACGGCATCGTGTTCGTGTCCGGCAAGCACGCCGACACGCGCGCCTCCACGGAGCGCTACCAGCGGCTGCGCGGCCGCGGCCTGCCGATCGTGCTCATCAACGGCTACGCGGAGGGCATCGACGCCCCGTTCGTGTCGCCGGATGACAGCGCCAGCATCGAGCTCTCGGTGCGGCACCTGGTGGCCCTGGGCCACCGCAGGATCGGCATGGCCATCGGCCCGGACCGGTTCGTGCCGGCCAAGCGCAAGATCGAGGCCTTCGTGGCCCAGCTCCTGCGGCACGGCCTGGCGGACACCGAGGAGGAGGCGCGCGCGCACGTCAGCCTCACGCTCTACACGCTGGAGGGCGGCCAGGCCGCGGCCGGCGAGCTGTTCGACGCCGGGCACACCGCCGTGGTCTGCGGGTCCGACCTGATGGCGCTCGGCGCCGTGCGCGCGGCGCACTCCCGCGGCCTCTCGGTGCCCGACGACGTGAGCGTCGTGGGCTACGACGACTCGCCCCTGGTGGCGTTCACCGACCCGCCGCTGACGACGGTGCGGCAGCCCGTGGCCGACATGGCGCACGCGGCCGTGAGCGCCCTGCTCACCGAGATCCAGGGCGAGCGCGCGCCGCGCTCGGAGCTGTTGTTCACCCCCGAGCTGGTGGTGCGCGGTTCGACAGGCGCGGCCCCGCACGCCACCGCCTGAGGGCTGTCTGACGCAGCACACTGGCCGATCGGGGGCGATTCCTCCCGTACGCTTGCTGCAAGCGTTACAGCCCCTTTTCCCGACCCCTGAGGACGCCACACGTGACCAGCACGACCTCGCTCAGCACCGTCGACCTCACCGCCGGCGCGCCCGCGCACAGCCCCGCGAACAGCGGCGAGTGGTGGCGCGACGCGGTGATCTACCAGGTCTACCCGCGCTCGTTCGCGGACGGTGACGGCGACGGGACCGGCGACCTGCCGGGCGTCACCGCCAAGCTGGACCACCTGGCGCAGCTCGGCGTCGATGCCGTCTGGCTGAGCCCGTTCTACCGCTCGCCCCAGAAGGACGCCGGCTACGACGTCGCCGACTACCGCGACATCGACCCGCTGTTCGGCACGCTCGCCGACTTCGACGAGATGCTCGCCGGCGCCCACGAGCGCGGCCTGAAGGTCATCGTCGACCTGGTGCCCAACCACTCCTCCGACCAGCACGTCTGGTTCCAGGAGGCGCTGGCCGCCGCCCCCGGCTCGGCCGAGCGCGAGCGGTACATGTTCCGCGACGGCCGCGGCCCGGCCGGCGACGAGGTGCCGAACAACTGGCAGTCGATCTTCGGCGGCCCGGCCTGGACGCGGCTGGCGCCGCGCGAGGACGACGGCCCGCTGGGCCCGCAGTGGTACCTGCACCTGTTCGACTCCACGCAGCCGGACCTCAACTGGGACAACCCCGAGGTCCACGCCGAGTTCGAGGGCGTGCTGCGGTTCTGGCTCGACCGGGGCGTGGACGGGTTCCGCGTCGACGTCGCGCACGGCATGATCAAGGCCGCCGGCCTGCCCGACTGGGACGGCCAGGTCGCGATGGTCGAGGGCACCGTCGAGGAGGCCAGCGAGGCCTCCGAGGCCGACCCGAGCGCCCCCGAGGACGGCTCCACGGGCGCGGGCAACCGCGGCCCGATGTTCGACCAGGACGGCGTGCACGACATCTACCGCGCCTGGCACAAGGTGCTCGCCGAGTACGACGGCGACCGCTGCCTCGTGGCCGAGGCCTGGGTCGAGCCGCTGAGCCGCTTGGCCCGCTACGTGCGCCCGGACGAGATGCACCAGGCCTTCAACTTCTCGTTCCTCACCGCGCCGTGGGACGCCGCGACCATGCGCACCGTCGTCAACGCGTCGCTGAGCACCATGGAGGCCGTCGGCGCCCCCACCACCTGGGTGCTGTCCAACCACGACGTGGTGCGGCACGCCTCGCGCTTCGGCCTCGAGGAGATCGGCGGCCGCCAGCTCAACGGCATCGGCGCGACCGACCCGCAGCCCGACGCCGCGCTCGGCCTGCACCGCGCCCGCGCCGCGACGCTGCTCATGCTCGGCCTGCCGGGCTCGGCGTACATGTACCAGGGCGAGGAGCTCGGCCTGCCCGACCACACCGCCCTGCCCGACGACGTGCGCCAGGACCCGTCGTTCTTCCGCACGAACGGCGCCGAGCCGGGCCGCGACGGCTGCCGCGTGCCGCTGCCGTGGGTCGGCGGCGCACCGGGCAACGGGTTCGGCCCCACGGGCAAGACCTGGCTGCCGCAGCCCGACGTCTACGCCGAGCTCGCCGCCGACCGGCAGTACGGCGTCGAGGGCTCGACCTTCGAGATGTACCGGGCGGCCCTCGGCCTGCGCCGGGCCGAGAACGTCGGCGCGGGCACGCTGGCGTGGGTCGACTCGCTGGCCGAGCACCCGGACGTCGTCGCCTTCCGCGTGGCCGACGTCGTCGTGGTCGCCAACCTGGGCGCGACCCCGTTCGCGCTGCCCGCCGGGGCGCAGGTGCTGGTCGCCTCGGGCGAGCTCGACGCCGCCTCGGGCGAGCTGCCGTCGGACACGACGGTCTGGCTGCGGGGCTGATCTGGCGCGCTGTCCGCGTTGCGGCAGTCGCTGGTCGAGCTTGTCGAGACCCCTGGTCCCGACGAGCTCGACCGGCGGTGGGCCGGCTCGACCGGCGGTGGGTCAGCCCGGCGTGATGCCGTAGTGCTCGCGGACCTCGTCCACGTTCGGCACCGCGTTGAACCCGACGTCGCCGGCGCTGACGATGATCGACCCGTCCTCGTTCGGGTACGCCTGCGGGGTCTGCCAGCCGTCGTCGAGGTCGGGCGACGCTGCGATGGCGCGCAGGACCGCGTCGACCGTCTCGACGGCCTCCTCCTTGGTGGTCGCCTCGAGCACCACGTCGGCCCGCTCCCAGCCGCCGCCGAAGCTGTCGCTGCACTCCCACTCCGCCGAGGCCACGCCCGGCACCGACAGCGCCGCCGCGGCGAACGCCTCCTCGCACCTCGCGGCATCACCCGGCGAGCACGCCGTCATGGACAGCACCAAGGCCGTCACCAGGACCACCGGCGCCGTCCGCATCCGCAGGCGTCCTGTCATTCCTCAGTCCTTCCATAGTGCTCGCGCACCTGTTCGATGGTCGGGACCGCGCGGAACCCGACGTCGCCCGCACTGACGACGATCGACCCGTCCTCGTTCCGGTACTGCTGCGGCGTCGACCACCTGGGTTCGAGGCCCGGCTCCGCGGCGAACGCCTGGAGCAACGCGTCCACGACCCGGGCGGCCTCGTCCCGGGAGGACGCCCGGAGGACGACCGTTCCCCGCTCCCAGCCACCGCCGAACATGTCGCTGCACTCGAACTCGGCCGACACCACTCCGTCGACGGCGAGCGCCGTCGAGGCGAACAGGTCCTCGCAGTCCGTGTTCCGCGACTTCCCCAGGCCGAGCACCGCCGCAAGCGTGCCGCCGACCGGCCCGGCCTGTGACAGCCGCTGCCGGAGCCGACGCCTGCGGCGCTCCCAGCCCTTGCCCATCAGTTCTTCCGGCCGACGTGGACGTCCACGGCCGAGACCCTGCTCTGGTCGTCCGTGAGGAACCCGCTGTCGCGGAGTCCCTGCTCGTAGGCCGCCAGGCCGGGGTCGTTGCTCTTCGCCATGGAGTCGGGGTAGTTCTTGCTGTGGTCGTGGTTGCCCGCCGCGTCCCACGCGGAGCCCGGGTCGTCGAACGTGACGCTCGTGTGGTTGGCGCTCTCGTTCTGCCCCCCGGGCAGGAACGGGAACCGCGAGTCGCCGAGGTCCAGGCGCGGGACGACGTCGTGCTGGTGCTGCATCTCCAGGACGCTCACCGACGGGTCGATGTGCGCGCTGTCGATCGGCGAGCCGTAGGTCATCGCGTGAGTGACGTTGTACTGGCTGACGAACCCCGGGTCGGACGTCAGGTCGGCCACGGTCATGCCGCCCTGGGAGTGGCCGACCATCATGACCTCTGCCCCGGGCGGGATGTCGGCGTTCTGCATGGCCAGCTCGACGGCCTGGCTCATGGTCGAGCGGGAGCCGCCGGCCGTCACGAGGTTGCCCGTCAGGTCCATCGCGTTGTCCCCCGCGGACGGGTTCCACGCCTCGGTGCCGGGGACACTCACGATGACCCGGGGACCGTTCGGCCCGTCGACCGTGGTGATCCGGACGTTGCCGTCGTCGATCTTGTAGGAGTCGGTGACGCCCAGCGCCAGCTCGGAGACGCTCGACGGCGGCCGCGGCAGCGGGACGGACTTCGGGTCCCCCGCGTACGGGTCGCCGTCGTCGAAGACCTTGGGGTCGAACATGCCGAGCGAGCCGGCAGTGAGACCCAGGCCGACCGCGGTACCCGCGAGCCGGATGCCGGACGCGAGCACCTCCGTGGTCCGTGGCCACTCGCCGTCGAGGATCGCCCCGCCGGTCGCGTCCCAGAGCTGCAGGCCGGCGTCGCCCACGTTCATGAAGGCGCCGCCGATCGCACTGCCGCGGTCGCCCAGCCAGCCCAGGACGTCGGAGCCCCGGTCGCCGAGCCAGCCCAGCGCGTCGGAACCCTTGTCGCCGATCCAGTCGACCGCGTTGCCGCCGGCGTCCCAGAGGTCGTTCGCCCGGTCGCCGATCCAGCCCGCGGCGTCCCCGGCCTTGTCCCCCACCCAGTCGACGGCGTCGCCGCCGGCGTCCCAGAGGTCGCCCGCCTTGTCGCCGAGCCAGTCGAGCACGCCGCCGCCGTCGTCGTCCCCGCCCGTGTCGCTCGACCCCTGGGTCGAGACCCCGGCGAAGCCGCCGCCGTCGTAGGTGTTCGAGGTCTGGTCCTGGGCGTCGGCGTTGGCCCGGGCCCGCTGCGCGTAGGTGGTCAGCGACTCCGCGACCGTGCCGAGCATGGGCGCGTGCTGCGACTCCCACTCGCCACGCATCTGCTCGACGTTGGGCCCCGCCCCGTCGAAGCCCCAGACGGCGACGGAGGTGATCGACTTGACCGACTCCAGCTGCGACGCGCCGTCCTCGAGCATCTTGGCGAGGGCCCGTACCTGTTCCGGGTCCTGCCCCTGCATCGTGTCGCTCACTGCCCGGCCTCGCCGTCGGCACCGGTGCCGGGCTCCGGCGTGGTGGCGTCCACCGCGCCGACCAGGGCCCACTGCAGCTCCGCGGCGACCGAGCCGGCCGGCCGCTCGACGGGCGCCACCGCGCCGTCGTCGGTCCGCACGTCCAGCAGGCGGCCGTCCACCACGGACCAGAGCCGCGGCCAGACCACCTCGGGGGCGTCCGAGTCGCCCCATGCCTCGACGCTGACCTGGAGGTTCGCCTGCTCGTCGTCGAGCAGCCGGACCAGCTCGGCCCGGTCCACGACCGGGCCGGTCGACGGCGCCGAGCCCTGGGCCGGCCCCGGCACGGCCGACGCCGGGGCCCGCAGGGCGTCGAACGGCGGCAGGGCGGCGGTCAGCGCGGGCCACAGCTGGTCGGCCGTGGCGAACCGCAGCTCGGCACCGGGCGCCAGGAAGGTCTCCCCGTCGCGCTCGGCGATCACCTGGATCACCAGCAGCGCGTGGTCGCCGATCAGGGTCAGCCGGGTCACCGTGCCGCTCGAACCGGACGTGGCGATCAAGGTCGCGCGCACGGGCGCGCCCAGGTGCTCCGCGAGCGCCGTGCCCACGGCGGTGGTCCCGCCGCCGTCCCGCGCCTCGGCCGTCACCGCAGCCCACTGTTTTGCGTCAAGCTCCAGAATCCGGCCGGCCATGCGCAACTCCCTTTTCGACACCCGTCAGCAACCCTCGGCATACCGCAGCCGAACCGTATCCCCG
Source organism: Promicromonospora sp. NPDC057488 (assembly GCF_042802395.1). Taxonomy (NCBI): domain Bacteria; kingdom Bacillati; phylum Actinomycetota; class Actinomycetes; order Micrococcales; family Promicromonosporaceae; genus Promicromonospora; species Promicromonospora sp. NPDC057488. The sequence continues at coordinate 12,355 of NZ_JBHVEG010000028.1, read as the reverse complement.
GGCACGGTGCCCGTCCACGATTGAACTACCCATGGTCAAAGGTCAGGTCAGGCCGTATCTTGCCCGGCCGAGGGCGCCGGGGCGAACCGGGGCCGCGCCGCTCAGAAGGCCGGGTCGCGGACGATTGGGCAGGTCATGCAGTGGCCGCCGCCGCGACCCCGCCCCAGCTCGGCGCCGTTGATCTCGATGACCTCGATGCCGGCCTTGCGCAGCAGGTCGTTGGTGGTGGTGTTGCGGTCGTACGTGAACACGACCCCGGGCTCCACCGCGACCGCGTTGTTACCACTGTCCCACTGCTGGCGCTCGGACTCGTACACGTCGCCGCCGGTCTCGATGACGCGCAGCTCGCCGAGCCCGGTCTCGCGCGCGACGACGTCGAGGAACGGGGTGTCGCCCTCGTCCGTGACGACGACCTCGCCATCGCTGCCCGGCCGCAGCACGAACGCGTGGATCGCCTCGACGATGCGGGGGTAGACGGTCACGGTGTCGACGTCGGCGAAGGTCATGACGGTGTCCAGGTGCATCGCCGAGCGGAGCTTCGGCATGCCCGCCACGACCACCCGCTGGGCCGCGCCGCCCGCGAACAGGGCCGCGGCGACCTGCGTGATCGCCTGCCGGGAGGTGCGCTCGCTCATGCCGACCAGCACGGTGCCGTTGCCCACGGGCATCACGTCGCCGCCCTCGAGCGTGGCCCGCTGGTGGTCGGTCTCCGGGTCGCCCCACCAGACGGTGGACCCCACGAAGTCGGGGTGGAACTCGTAGACCGCCTTCATCAGAAGGGTCTCGTCGTGCCGGGCCGGCCAGTACAGGGGATTGAGCGTCACGCCGCCGTAGAGCCAGCAGGTCGTGTCGCGGGTGAACAGCGTGTTCGGCACCGGCGCCATCAGGTACTCACGGGCGTCCTGCGTGTACTCCGCGAGCGAGCGGTACGCGGCCGGGAGGTCGGGCACGTCCTGCGTGGCCAGGCCGCCGATCAGGTGCTCGGCGAGCCGCTCCGGGGCCAGCGCCTCCACGAACTCGCGGGTCGCGTCGATCATGCCGGTGCCGACCACGCCCGGCACGATCTTGCGGTCCAGCAGCCAGTCCCGCGCCCCGGGCACGCGCATCGTCGCGGCGAGCACGTCGTGCAGCTCCACGACGTCGACGTCCCGGGACCGCAGGTCGGCGACGAACCCGGCGTGGTGCTCGATCGCGCGGTCCACCCAGAGGACGTCGTCGAACAGCAGCTCGTCCGAGGTGGTGGGCGTGAGCCGCCGGTGGGCCAGGCCCGGCCGGCAGACCAGCACCTTGCGCAGACGCCCCACCTCCGAGTGCACCCCGTAGGCCGCCGAGGGCCGCGTCGCGTCGTCGCTCTGGATCGTCATGGTCTTCCCTTTCGGACGGAGATCGGGTCTCGGACGGAGATCGCGTTCAGATGGAGATCGCGCCCGTGGCCAGGGCGACGACGCCGATCACCGCGCCGATGACCGACACGACGAAGATCACCAGCTCCCGCCCGCTGAAGACGCGCCTGCCCTGCTCCCTGCGGGTCATCGCGAAGAGGATCGTCGCGGGGGCGTAGATCACGAACGACAGCAGCACGAACGTCAGTCCGGCCGCGAACAGCAGGAACGCCGTGTAGAGGACGGCGAGCGCCGCGATCACCAGGTCGCCCGTGGTGCGGTGGCCCTCCGCCGGGCCGCCCCGGCCCAGCGCCAGCTTGAGCGCGTACCCGGCGGCGAGCAGGAACGGGATGAGCGACAGCGCACTGGTCAGGTCGAGCGCGAACGTGAACGCGTCGTCGGACAGCAGGGTGACGAACAGGACCACCTGGATCAGGGCCGTCGTCAGCAGGAGGGCGGCGCGGGGCACGTCGTTCGTGTCCGACGTCGCGAGGAAGCGCGGCATGTCCCGGTCCTTGGCGGCGACGAACAGCACCTCGGACGACATCAGGGTCCACGCGAGGTAGGCGCCGAGGACGGAAACGATGAGGCCCACGCTCACGAAGACCGCGCCCCAGCCACCCACGGCGGCCTCCAGCACGCCCGCCATCGACGGCTGGCGCAGGTCGGCGAGCTGCTCCATCGGCAGGATGCCGTAGGACACGATCGTGACGGACGCGAAGATGGCGAGCACCATGAGGAAGCCCAGGACGGTGGCCCGGCCGACGTCCTCCCGGCGGCGGGCGTGCCGCGAGTAGACGCTCGCGCCCTCGACGCCGAGGAACACGAAGACCGTGGCGAGCATGGTGCCGCGCACCTGATCGAACAGCGGGCCGGTGATGCCGTAGCCCTGGAAGTTGGCCGCGAGCACCTGCGGGTCCAGCAGGAAGACCGCGATGAGCACGAACATGATGATCGGCACCAGCTTGGCGACGGTGACGATGCGGTTGATCGTCGTCGCCTCCTTCACGCCGCGGCGCACGAGCAGGTAGAACAGCCACACGCAGGCCGAGGACGCGAGAAACGCGACGAAGGTGTCGCCCTCGCCCAGCACGGGCAGGAGCGCGCCCAGCGTGGACATGATGAGGATCCAGTAGGTGACGTTGCCGACGCAGGCGCTCGCCCAGTACCCGAAGGCGGAGAAGAAGCCGAGGTACTCGCCGAAGCCGGCCTTGGCGTAGGCGTACACCCCGGAGTCGAGGTCGGGCTTGCGGATCGCGAGCCGCTGGAACACGAAGGCCAGCATGAGCATGCCGGTACCGGCGATGGTCCAGGAGATCAGTGCGCCCAGCACGCCCGTCTGGCCCGCGAACCGGCTCGGGAGCGAGAACACCCCGGCGCCGACCATGGAGCCCACGACCATGGCCGTGAGCGTGGCCACGCTGATCTTGGCCGTGCGCCCCTGTGTGCTGTTCTCCGACTGCTGCGCCATCGTGAGACCCCCATGCTGCCGAGCGCGGTCCGCTGGTCCGGTTGCACGTCTCCGCAGCGCCGCGTCCCGCCGATGCTCCGGCAGTGCAATTACATACATGGGGGTAAGTAGTCGGCAAAAGATGCTTCGGGGCCCGAAACAGGAACCCCGGCCGGAACGGGCACGGCGCCGGCCGGCGGGTGTGGCCGACGTCGCAGGCAGGCCCCCGCCGGCGTACGCGACAATGGAGCCGTGACCTCGCTGCTCAAGCCCCTCCAGATCGGGCCCATCACGGTGGGCACGCCGGTGGTGCTCGCACCGATGGCCGGTGTGACCAACCGCGCCTTCCGCACGCTCTGCCGCGAGGCCGGCCGGTCGGCCGGCTTCGACCCGGGCCTGTACGTCGCGGAGATGGTGACCAGCCGCGCGCTCGTGGAGCGCAACGTCGAGGCGCTGCGCATCGTCACGTTCGGCGAGGACGAGACGCCGCGCTCCGCGCAGGTGTACGGCGTGGACCCGGCGACCGTGGGCGCGGCCGTGAAGATCATCGCAGGCGAGGACCGGGCCGACCACGTCGACCTGAACTTCGGCTGCCCGGTGCCCAAGGTGACGCGGAAGGGCGGCGGCGCCGCCCTGCCGTGGAAGAAGCAGCTCTTCACGGACATCGTCCGCGCCGCGGTCGAGGCCGCCGAGCCGCACGGTGTGCCCGTGACCGTCAAGATGCGCAAGGGCATCGACGACGACCACCTCACCTACCTCGAGGCCGGCCGGATCGCGGAGTCGCTCGGCGTCGCCGCCGTGTCCCTGCACGCCCGCACCGCCGCCCAGCACTACTCCGGCCAGGCCGAGTGGGAGGCCATCGCGCGCCTCAAGGAGACGGTGCGCACCATCCCGGTGCTCGGCAACGGCGACATCTGGGCCGCCGAGGACGCCGTGCGCATGGTCGAGGAGACCGGGGCCGACGGCGTCGTCGTGGGCCGGGGCTGCCAGGGGCGCCCCTGGCTGTTCGCCGACCTAGCCGCCGCGTTCAACGGCTCCGACGTGCGCGTGCGGCCCGGCCTGCGCGAGGTGGCCGACACGATCTACCGGCACGGCCTGCTCATGGTCGAGTACTTCGACGGCGACGAGGGCAAGGGCATGCGCGACCTGCGCAAGCACATGGCCTGGTACCTCAAGGGCTACGCGGTCGGCGGGGAGAAGCGGCACTCGCTCGCCCTGATCGACACCCTCGCCGAGCTGCGCGAGCGGCTCGACGCCCTGGACCTGGACGCGCCGTACCCCGGCGAGGACGCCGAGGGCCCCCGCGGCCGCGCCGGCTCCCCCAAGACCCCGCACCTGCCGTACGGCTGGCTGGACTCGCGGGACCTGTCCGAGGAGTTCGAGGCCAAGCTGCGCGAGGCCGAGCTGAGCGTCAGCGGCGGCTGAGCGGCGGCTGACCTCCGGGTCCGGCACCCCGACCAGGTCCGTTACGCTCCTTCCGTGCTGTCCGACGTCACGCGCCGTGTCAGCGCGCCCGAGATCAAGCCCGCCACGCCCGACGACCCGCGCGAGATCGGCGGCTACGAGATCCGCGGCCGGCTGGGCCAGGGCGGCATGGGCGTGGTGTACCTCGGGGCGACCCGCAGCGGACGCCTGCTCGCGATCAAGGTGATCCACCCGGAGCGCACCGGTGAGAGCGAGTTCCGGACCCGCTTCCGCCGCGAGGTGTCGGCCGCGACCCGGGTGCGCAGCCGCCGCACGGCGGCCGTCGTCGACTTCGACGTCGACGCGGCCATGCCCTGGCTGGCCACCGAGCACGTGCCCGGACCCACCCTGGCGCACGCCATCGCCGAGCTGGGCAGCCTGCCCGAGGAGGCCGTCCGCGAGCTCGTCCTGGGTCTCACCGAGGCCCTCGACGCGATCCACCGCGAAGGGCTCGTCCACCGGGACGTGAAGCCCACCAACGTGCTGCTCGGCCCCGACGGGCCGGTGCTGATCGACCTGGGTGTCGTCGCGGACTCCGACGCCACCTCGCTCACCACCACGGGAGCCCAGCCGGGGACGCCGCAGTTCATGTCGCCCGAGCAGGCCCGCGGCGAGGCCGTCACCACCGCCACCGACGTGTGGTCGCTCGGCGCCGTCACCCACCTCGCGGCCAGCGGGACCCCGCCGTTCGGGACAGGCAGCCTGGCATCGGTCACCTACCGGATCGTGCACGAGCCGCCCGCCCTCGACGTCGTGCCGGCCGGCCTGCGCGGCCTGGTGGCCGCGTGCCTGGCCAAGGACCCGGCCGCGCGCCCGACGACGGCGGCGGTGCTCGCCTCGCTCGCCCACCTGCCCTACGTGGAGCCCGAGGTCACCGGCCTGACGAGCGCCCGCCTGACCGGCGCGGACACGGTGCTGGGTGCGGGGTCGGAGCCGGGCGAGGGGCCGGCTGCTCCCGCGGCCGCGCCGGATCGTCCGGAGGAGACCGCGCCGGGCCGGGTGCGCCGCCGGGTCCTGACCGGCCTGGTCGCGCTCGGCCTCGTGCTGGCGGGCGGCGGCGTCGCGGCGGCGCTCGTGCACTTCCTGGGCCCCGACGACACGTCCGGCACGGTCGGGACGCCCCAGGCCGAGGGGTCTGCCCCCGCGGAGCCGTCCGCCACGCCGAGCCCCAGCCCCAGCGCGACGGAGCCGTCGAAGAAGCCGTCGCCGTCCCCCAGCGCCCCGGCCGCCACGCCCGGCGACGAGCAGGAGGCCGGGCCCGCCGAGGAGCAGGCCGCCGCGCCCGCCCGGTTCCGGCCGGGCACCGTGTCGATCCCCGCATCGGTCCAGGTGGGCCAGAAGATCACCGCGGAGGCGACCGGCTGGTCGCCGGAGCCGGCCGGCACCACGTGCGTGTGGAGCATCGGCGGCGAGGAGCGGGACAACCTCGGGTCGTGCAGCTACACCGTCGCGCTCGGCGACGTGGGCAAGCCGGTCCAGGTCCGGCTGACCGGCACCCGGCGGGGGTACGCCGAGGCCGCCGCGCTCTCCGACGCCACCGGCACGGTGCCGCAGCCCGGCGTGCCGCAGCCGAGCTGTTCGATCCTGCTGAGCCCGGGCGAGGAGAACTCCGGCTGGTTCGCCCACTGCGACGTCGACCAGGACCCGAACGTCACGTACACGTGGTCCTGGGTGGACGTCACCCGCGACGAGACCATCAGGTGGGGCAACTACACGCCCAGCCGGCGCATCTGGATCGGCGGCGGCCGGGCCGGCAACCAGGCGCGGGTGACGGTGACGGCGGAGCGGGACGGCTACCGCACGGCCGAGTTCAGCAAGAACTTCACGCTGCCGGACGAGTGGGTCCCGGCCGGCCAGTAGCCGGCCCGGGGCCGCGCCGGCCTCACAGCCAGCCGTTCTCCCGCGCGAGCCGCACGGCCTCGGCCCGCGTCCGTGCACCGGTCTTGCCCATGGCGGAGGACAGGTAGTTGCGCACCGTGCCCTCCGACAGGTGGGCCTCGCCCGCGACCTGGGCCACGGTCCCGCCGTCGGCCGCCAGGGTCAGCACGCGCGTCTCCTGCTCGGTGAGCGGGCTGGACCCCACGGTCAGCGACGCGACCGCCAGGTCGGGGTCCACCACGCGCAGGCCCGAGTGCACGCGGCGCACGGCGTCGGCGAGCTGGCCCGACGGCGTGTCCTTGACGACGAACCCGCTCGCCCCCGCGTCGAGCGCGCGCCGCAGGTAGCCGGGGCGCCCGAACGTGGTCACGATCAGCGACCGGCAGCCGGGCACGTCCGCGGCGAGCGCGGCGGCCGCGGCGATCCCGTCCAGGCCGGGCATCTCGACGTCGAGCAGGGCGACGTCGGCCGCCGACCCGCGCGCCGCCGCGACCACCTCGTCGCCGCGGCCCACCTGGGCCACGACCTCCAGGTCCGGCTCCAGGTCCAGCAGCGCGGCGAGCGCGCCGCGCACCAGGGCCTGGTCGTCGGCGAGCAGCAGGCGGATCATGCGGGGTCCTCTCCGTCGACGTGCAGCGCGGGTCCTTCGACGTGCACCGCGAGGCGGAGGCCGCCCAGCGGGCCCGGCCCGGTCTCGACCACGAGCCCGGCGGCCCTGGCCCGTTCGGTCAGCCCTCGCAGCCCGTTCCCGCCCGACGACGCCGGCCGGTCCGGCGACAGGCCGCGCCCGTCGTCGTCCATCACGAGGCTCGCCGGGGTCAGGGCGACCACGACGCGGCGCGCGGCGGCGTGCCGCAGCACGTTGGTGGTGCCCTCGCGCAGCGCCCAGGCGAACACGTCGCGGTACTTCTCGGCGACGTCGTCCACCGTGCCGGGCAGCTCGGCGGCCATCCCCGCGGCGTCGAAGGCCGAGCGGGCCGCGGCGAGCTCGCCCGCGAGCGTGACCTGCCGCTCGCCGGACACCATGCCGCGCATGTCCGCGAGCGCCGACCGGACGAGCGCCTGGATCTCGGTGAGCTCGGCCTCGGCGCGTTCGACGCCGGGGGCGCGGGCGGGGGCGCCGTCCTCGGCGGGCCCGCCGCGCAGGAGCCGGGCGGCGAGCTCGCCCTTCACGGACACGACGGTCAGGGAGTGGCCCAGGATGTCGTGCATGTCGCGCGAGATGCGGTCGCGTTCCTGGGCGACGGCGAGCGCGGCGACCTCCTCCTGCGCGAGGTGGAGCCGGCGGTTGCGCTCGGCGGCCCGGCGAAAGGCGTACATGGCGAGGGCGGCGAGCACGGCGGTGAGCACGAGGCCGTCGTCGGGCCGCCAGCCGGGCACCACGCGGGGCAGCACCACCAGCGCGAGCACCACGGCGACGACGGCCGCGGCGGCGACACACGGGGAGGCGAGCGTCACCAGCGTGGTGCAGACGAAGACGAGGCCGATCAGGCCCGCCTGGCCGGCGGCGACCGCGACGAGCGCGACGCACACGAGCTGGGCGAGGACGACCAGGGCGGCGGTGCGCCGCGCCGTCGGCCGGCCGGACCAGTGCCGCACGAAGGACCAGGCGAACAGCGCGGCGAGGCCCGCGACGCCGGCCACCCCGGCCACGCGCAGCGGGACGGTCGCCGCGGCGGCGGCCTCGCGCAGCGGCACGGCGAGAAAGATGATCCAGATCGCGGCGAGCACCGGGCCCACCCAGGGCCGGCGCGGCGCCCGGCTGGTGACGCGCCCGCCCGCGGGTTCGTTGTCGGTCGTCACGCGGTCATCCTCACACCCGGGCCGTCTCGGTGCGGAACCGCCAGGCGGCTCCGGCGAGGAAGATCGCGGCCCAGGCCACCACGTTCGCCACGGCGACCAGCTCGAAGGACCCGCCGCCGAGCGGGGCCCGGGCGAGCTCGGCGAGGCCGTAGGTGGGCACGGTCCGGGAGATCGCGGCGAGCACGGTGCCGTCGGTGAACGGCATGAAGAGGCCCCCGGCGAAGGAGAGCACCGTCAGGACGGGTCCGAGTACCCGGACCACGCTCTCGGTGGGCAGGAGGTAGCCCATGAACAGGCCGAACGCGGCGAACACGAGCGAGCCGCCCCAGGCGATCAGCGCGCACAGGACCCAGGCGGCCGCCGGCATCGTGGCGCCCGCGAACGCACCCGCCGCGAACGTGACGAGCACGGAGGCCGCGCCGACCGTCATCGAGGCCAGCACCTTGACCAGCACGTAGGCCCACGGCGCCAGAGGGGTGAGGCGGAGCTGCCTGGTCCAGCCCTGGGCGCGCTCCACGGCGACCCCCGCCCCGCCCGTCGTCGCCGTCAGCACCGCGCCGTACAGCGCGACGGACACCAGCAGGGAGGCCGCGAGGTTGGTGCCCGGGCCGATCTGGGTGGCCCGGTTGTCGGCCGAGGCGCCGAACGCCAGGAAGAGGAGGGGCGGGATCAGGAGCGAGAAGACCAGGGTGCGGCGGTCTCGCAGCATGCGGCGCAGCTCGAGCCGCAGGTAGACGCGGATCGCGGCGGCCTGGGACACGGCGGTCGGGTGGGTGGCGGTGGCGGTCATCGGGTGCCTCCTTCGGCGGGGGTGACGGGTTCCGCTGTGAGGTCGAGGAAGACGTCCTCGAGGTTGCCGGACCCGGCGAGGGCCTTGACCTCGGCCACGGTGCCGTCCGCGACCAGGCGGCCCTGGCTGATCAGGACGACCCGGTCGGCGTAGGACTCGGCCTCCTGGAGGTAGTGCGTGGCGAACACGACGGTGCGCCCGGCCTCGGCGTCGTGCCGGATCGCGGTCCAGAAGTCGCGCCGGCCTCGCACGTCCATGCCGGTGGTGGGCTCGTCGAGCAGGAGGAGGTCGGGCTCGGAGACCAGGGCCATCGCGAACCGCAGGCGCTGCTGCTGGCCGCCGGAGCACTTGCCGACCGTGTGGTCGGCGAGGTCCGCGATCCCGGCGCGCTCCAGGAACGGCCCGGCCGGGCTCGTGCGGCCGAACAGGGCGGCGGTGAGCTCGACGCTCTCCCCCACCGTGATGTCGCGCAGGAGGCCGCCGGTCTGCATGACCGCGGCGACCTGGCCGTCGGCGATCGCCCGGGCCGGCTCCTTGCCGAACACGCGGACCGTCCCCGCCGTGGGCGCGGCCAGGCCGAGCACCAGGTCGACGGTGGTGGTCTTGCCGGCGCCGTTCGGCCCCAGGAAGGCCACCACCTCACCGGGCCGGACCACGAGGTCCAGCCCGTCGACGGCGCGCACGGTGCCTCCGGCGCCGCGGAACTCCTTGACGAGGCCCCTGGCCTCGATGGCGTAGCTGCTGGTCGGTGTCATGCCTCCACCCTGCTGCGGCGCCGCGGGCGGTACTGCTGCCGGGTGTCACGAGGTCGGGATGACATCCGTCATGCCGCCCTCCGGCGGCGGCGGGACCCGGCCCATGATCGACGAGGCCATGACGATCCCCGGCTCGTCCCGGCCCGCCGCCGGCTCGCGGTCCCGCAGGAGCGCGGCGCCGTCCCGCGCCCACACGAGGCCCGGACGGCCGGACGCCGCCCGGTACAGCGCGTCCAGGTGGTCCGGGTGGCGCTCGGCGAGCAGGGCCAGCACCCACGACGGCGCGTCCGGGTCGGCGAGCACCTGCGCGAGCCGCCGGGGCTTCCACGGCAGCAGGGGCGCGGTGTGCACCTCGCGGAGCTGCGCGTACCAGTCGAGCATCCGCAGCCCCCGCACCGGGTGGTGCACCAGGGCGAACGTCACGTCGTCGGGGTCGGCGGCGTCGTCGGGCAGCCAGCGCACGTCGCGCAGGGCGCCGAACAGGGCGAACTCCTCCGCGGGGGCGCCGATCCGGTCCTTGAACCGCAGGCAGCAGTCCAGGACGTGCGACGCCGTGCCCTCCACCACGACGTCCCCGAACAGGCCCTGGAAGGCGCGGTGGTGGTCGGCGACGAGCTCGCGGGCCCGGGCCAGCGTGCGCGGGTTGCGGTAGGCCGGGCACGGCGACGACGTCAGCAGCGCGACGACGGCGCGCACCACGCCCTCGATGACGTCCGGCGAGAAGACCGCCGGGGTGCCCGCGAAGATCCAGACCGCGCCGACCGGCAGGATCCGCCCGGACAGCGGCAGCCCCGGGACCAGCGCGACCGAGCGGATCGCGGAGCGACCCGTGAAGACGCGGTACTCCAGGTCGTCCTCCAGGTTGTGCAGCACCGCGTGCTCGTCCACCAGGTCGGCCACGACGAAGTAGCCGAGCACCCCGCCGTCGCGCCACTGCTCCAGCAGCGCGCGCTCGGCGTCGTCGATCACGAGGCCCGCCGGGGCTGTACCGTCGTCCCCGGGAGCGGGGCCCGACCCGGCGGCCGGGGCCTCCCCGAGCAGTCGCCGGACCAGGGAACCGCCCGTCTCCCGCGGCCCGGCGTGCACCAGCATGTCGGTGGCGCAGTCCCGCGTCACGTCGTCGTACTGCTCGGGGTCCACGTCGCTCACGCGCACGGGCGACTCGGTACGGACGTAGGCGACCTGGCGCGCCACGGCGTCGGCGTTGCCCGGCCGGAGCACGTGCCGAACCAGCCGGTGGGTGAGCCGCGTCGCGAGATCGAGGCGTTCGCGCAAGGTCAGCAGGCCGAGCGCGGCGGCCGGTTCCGGGGCTACGGAAAGCGTTGAAGTCATAGCGCCATCATTCGACAGGAACTATGATCCTGCTTGATCACCCGGGATCATCTGTGGATAACTTTTAGCCCCGATTCGAGCGCCCGGGAAGATCGTTCGATAAAAGATTGAGGTCGATCTTCGGCGTGAAGAGCGCATAGGACGCAAAGTAGACGAAGATCAGCCTTGCACCATCCCAACCGTCACTCACCTGTTCTGACCGAAAGGGACTTACCCAACATGGCATCGGAGAAACGTCCCCGACGCGTTCCGGCGGTCATCGCCGACACGCGGAGGAACCCGGGCTTCGCCCTGGGTGCCTTCGGGCTCTCGGCCTGGGCCTACATCGGCATGTCGCACACCATCGCCGCCTATGAGGGCCCGCGGCTCGGCTACGCCCTCGGCGTCGCCTACGAGGCACTGGTGATCGGCCTGGCCTGGGAGGGTCGCCGCCGCGCCGACCGCGCGCTCGAGACCGGCCGCCCGGTGTCCGGGCACGCCCGCTGGCTCGGCGGCGCGATCGTCGTCGGCATCCTCTCCGGCGCGCTCGCCGCCTGGCACGGCTGGCTGCTCGGAGAGGGCATCTTCGCCATCTCCCGCGCCGTCGCGCCGGTGCTGGCCGCGGTCGCGGTCCACCTGTTCTTCCAGTCGGCCTCCAGCTCGCGCGCCCTCGACCGGGCCGCGGAGATCCACAACGACCGGCAGACGGCCGTGCTGGACATGCTCGACGCGGTGCGGCTCGCGCAGATCGCCCCCGAGCACGAGCGGGCGGCCCGCATCGCCGACGTGAACGCCGCCGTCGGCCGGGTCCACCGGCACGTGCCCGCGGCCGTGACCGCGGAGGTGACCCGCCCGCACCTGGAGTCGGAGCGCACCATCCGCGACGTCGTCCAGGAGGCCGCGACGCTGGCCGGCGAGTGGATGCCGGAGCCCAACGCGCCCCGGCGGACGCCGGAGGAGGCGGCGGCCGCGGCCGCCGCGCTGACCGACATGGTGCTGCCGAAGCTCGCGCTGCCCATCGACCCGGAGAACGGGAGCCCGGTCGAGGAGGCCCCCGTCGAGGAGGCCCGGGTCGAGGAGACCCCCGCGCAGGCCGAGGTCGCCGAGACGATCAGCGCCGAGCGGCTGCACCTGCAGGACAAGTACGCGCCCGTCAAGGCGGACCGGACCGCCCTGCCGGTGAGCCAGCCCGTCGAGGCGCCCGTCGCCGACTGGGAGGAGCTCGCCACCGAGGCTGTCTCGTCCCCGGCGCCCGCGCCCGTCGCGGCGCCCGCCGAGCCGGCACCGGCGCTCACCACGGCGCAGATCAGCGAGATCCGCGTGCTGCGGTGGGCCCAGAACCTGAGCATCGAGGAGGTCGCCGCGCGCCTCGGCGTGCCCATCGCCTCGGTGAACCGGTACGCCCCGAGCACGGACCCGACCACCGAGACGGGTTCCCTCATGGCCATCCAGGCGGCCGCCTCCTGAGCGGCTCCTGATCCGGCCCCTGCGGGGCCTACGACGACGGCCCGGCCCCACGCGC
>NZ_JBHVEG010000027.1:0-53839 GCF_042802395.1 Promicromonospora sp. NPDC057488 | reverse complement strand
GTGGAGCAGCAACCCGTCAGGGTTGTCTGCTCCACCCCCTACCTGCATTTCCAGGCCGTTTCCGGGGAAGATTTCACACCCGACGGCCGCGGATGCGGGAGATCGAACGCGCTCCGGCGACTAGACTTGCGGCCATGTCCACCATCTCCCGCGACGAGGTCGCGCGCGTGGCTGCGCTGGCACGGATCGACCTGCGACCGGACGAGGTCGACCGCCTAGCCGGCGAGCTCGACGTGATCGTCGAGTCGGTCGCTCGCATCAGCGAGGTCGCCACCGCAGACGTGCCCGCGACGAGCCACCCGCTCCCGCTGACGAACGTGTTCCGTGACGACGTCCCCGAGGCCCCGCTGCCCGTGGAGGACGTCCTGGCCGGAGCGCCGCAGCAGGAGAACGGCCGGTTCGCCGTCCCGCAGATCCTTGGCGAAGAGTGAGATGGGTACCAGCGACATGACGAACGACATCACCCGGCTCAGCGCGTCCGACCTCGCGTCCGCCCTGAGCAACAAGGACCTCACCAGCGTCGAGGCGACGCAGGCACACCTGGACCGCATCGCCGCCGTCGACGGCGACCTCAACGCGTTCCTGCACGTCGCCACGCAGGAGGCGCTGGCGACCGCCGCCGACGTCGACGCGCGGCGGCAGGCCGGCGAGGAGCTGCACCCGCTCGCGGGCGTGCCCATCGCGGTCAAGGACGTCGTGGTGACCAAGGGCCTGCCCACCACCGCCGGCTCCAAGATCCTCAAGGGCTGGGTCCCGCCGTACGACGCGACCCTCGTGGAGCGCATCAAGGCCGCGGGCCTGCCGATCCTCGGCAAGACCAACATGGACGAGTTCGCGATGGGCTCCTCGACGGAGCACTCTGCGTTCGGCAACACCAAGAACCCCTGGGACCTGGACCGGATCCCCGGTGGGTCCGGCGGCGGGTCCGCCGCCGCGGTGGCCGGCTTCGAGACGCCGCTCGCGATCGGCACCGACACCGGCGGCTCGATCCGCCAGCCCGGCGCCGTCACCGGCACCGTGGGCGTGAAGCCCACCTACGGCGGCGTCTCGCGCTACGGCCTGATCGCCATGGCCTCGTCGCTCGACCAGGCCGGCCCCGTGACCCGCACCGTGCTCGACGCGGCGCTGCTGCACGAGCTGATCGGCGGGCACGACCCGCACGACTCCACGTCGATCGACGAGCCGGTCCCCGGCGTCGTCGCGGCCGCCCGCCAGGGCGCCACGGGTGACCTCAAGGGCCTGCGCGTCGGCGTCGTCAAGGAGCTCTCGGGCGAGGGCTACCAGGCCGGCGTCTCCGCCCGCTTCGAGGAGTCGCTCGAGCAGCTGCGGGCGCTGGGCGCCGAGATCGTCGAGGTCTCCTGCCCCAGCTTCGCGCACGCGCTCGACGCGTACTACCTGATCATGCCCGCCGAGGCGTCCAGCAACCTGGCCAAGTTCGACGGCATGCGGTTCGGCCTGCGCGTCGAGCCCGCCGAGGGGCCCGTCACCGCCGAGCGCGTCATGGGCGCCACCCGCGGCGCGGGCTTCGGCGACGAGGTCAAGCGCCGCGTCATCCTCGGCACCTACGCCCTGTCCGCCGGGTACTACGACGCCTACTACGGCAGCGCGCAGAAGGTCCGCACGCTGATCCAGCGCGACTTCGCGGCCGCGTTCGCGCAGGCTGACGTGCTCGTCTCGCCCACGGCGCCCACCACGGCGTTCAAGTTCGGCGAGAAGCTCGACGACCCGCTGGCCATGTACCTCAACGACGTCGCGACGATCCCCGCGAACCTCGCGGGCGTCCCCGGCATGTCCCTGCCGAACGGCCTGTCGGACGACGGCCTCCCGGTCGGCTTCCAGATCCTGGCCCCCGCCAAGGCGGACGACCGGCTGTACCGCGTCGGCGCCGCCCTCGAGGCAGCCCTCGAGAGCGGCTGGGGCGGCCCCCTCCTGAACAAGGCACCCGAACTCAAGACCACGGAGCTCGCCCGATGACCGCACCGTCGACCGCCACGGCCAACAGCCTCGTCGCCTACGAGGACGCCGTCCGCCGCTACGACCCGGTGCTCGGCATCGAGGTGCACGTCGAGCTCGGCACACTCACCAAGATGTTCTGCGCGGCCGAGGTCGCCTACGGCGGCGAGCCCAACACCCAGGTGACCCCGGTCAGCCTCGGGCTGCCGGGCGCGCTCCCGGTGGTGAACGGCAAGGCCGTCGAGTACGCGATCCGGATCGGTCTCGCGCTCAACTGCAGCATCGCCGAGAGCTGCCGCTTCGCCCGGAAGAACTACTTCTACCCGGACGTGCCGAAGAACTTCCAGACGTCGCAGTACGACGAGCCGATCGCCTACGACGGCTGGATCGACGTCGAGCTCGAGGACGGCGCCGTGTTCCGCGTCGAGATCGAGCGCGCGCACATGGAGGAGGACGCCGGCAAGAACACCCACGTGGGTGGCGCGACCGGCCGCATCCAGGGCGCCGAGTACTCGCTGGTGGACTACAACCGGGCCGGCATCCCGCTGGTGGAGATCGTCACGCGGCCCATCGAGGGCGCCGGCGAGCGTGCCCCCGAGGTCGCGCGGGCCTACGTGCAGACCCTCCGCGACCTGTTCCGGGCGCTCGACGTGTCCGAGGCGCGGATGGAGCGCGGCAACGTCCGTGCGGACGTGAACCTGTCGCTGCGTCCGACGCCGGAGTCGCCCCTGGGCACGCGCACCGAGACCAAGAACGTGAACTCGTTCCGCTCGGTCGAGCGTGCCGTGCGCTTCGAGGTGTCCCGCCAGGCGGGCGTGCTCGACGCCGGCCTCCCGGTCATCCAGGAGACGCGCCACTTCCACGAGGAGGACGGCACCACGTCGTCGGGCCGCGTGAAGTCGGACGCCGAGGACTACCGCTACTTCCCCGAGCCCGACCTGGTGCCCGTGGCCCCGAGCCGCGAGTGGGTCGAGGAGATCCGCGCCGCGCTGCCGGAGCTGCCGACCGCGCGCCGCCGTCGGCTCCAGGGCGAGTGGGGGTACGCCGACGCCGAGATGCGCGACGTCGTCAACGCCGGCGCCATCGACCTGATCGAGGCGACCGTCGCCGCCGGCACGAGCGCGGCCGGCGCCCGCAAGTGGTGGATGGGCGAGCTGGCCCGCCGGGCCAAGCAGGACGAGGTCGCGCTGGAGGACCTGTCGGTCACCCCCGCGCAGATCGCACAGCTGCAGGGCCTCGTCGAGTCCGGCCGGATCAACGACAAGATCGCCCGCCAGGTGCTCGACGGCACCCTTGCCGGCGAGGGCGACCCGGAGGCGGTCGTCGTGGCGCGCGGCCTCGAGGTCGTGTCCGACGACGGCGCTCTGCTCACCGCGATCGACGAGGCGCTGGCGGCTCAGCCGGACATCGTCGAGAAGGTCCGCGGCGGCAACCAGGGGCCGGTCGGCGCCATCATCGGCGCGGTCATGAAGGCGACCAAGGGCCAGGCCGACGCCAAGCGCGTCCGGGAGCTGGTGCTGGATCGGATCGGCCAGTGACTGCCCCGGCTCTCACGACTCCGGCTGCGGGGCCGGGCCGGTGACCCGCGGGCCCCTCCTGCACGGCGACATGACCCGGTTGCGGCCCATCGAGGCACGCGACTCGGAGCGCCTGTGGGAGGCCGTCCAGGATCCGGAGGGCACCCGCCTGACGGGGACCACGGCCGTCTTCACGCGGGACCAGATCGACGAGTGGGCCAGCACGGTCAGCGACCGGCCCGGCCGGTACGACTGGGCTATCTGCCCGGGCGCGATGCGGGACGGCAAGCCGGTGAGCGACGACATGATCGGCGAGATCGTGCTCAACGACCTCGACGAGGCCGTCGGCTCGGCGAACCTCCGCCTCCAGCTCCTGCCGAACTACCGCGGTCGCGGCTACGGCCGGGAGGCCATCGACGAGGTCCTGCGGTTCGCGTTCGACGGCGTCGAGAGCGACGCGGGCCCGCACCTGCACCGGGTGAGCCTGGACGTGCTCAGCATCAACCCGCGTGCCGAGGCCCTCTACGAGTCGCTCGGGTTCCGGCAGGAGGGCCGGCTGCGGGACGTCTACCGCGACGGCGACACCTGGGCCGACGCGATCGTGATGAGCATCCTCGAGGACGAGTGGCGGGCGCTGCAGGGCTGAGCGTGCGCTGACGAGACAGGTCGGGACGGGCCGTGCGGCACAGCGCCGCGCGGCCCGTCGTGCCGTGCGGGACGGACAGCCCCGGAACCGCTACGGCCCGCCCGCGATGTACTCCGTGAGCTGGTCCCGCTCGGCCTGCACCTCGGCGATCCGGTGCTTGACCACGTCGCCGATGCTCACGATGCCGGCCAGCCGTGCGTCCACGAGCACGGGCACGTGCCGCACCCGGTGCTCCGTCATCACGGGCATGAGCTCGTCGAGCGTCGCGTCGGGGCCGCAGGTGTGCACGGCGGCCGTCATGATCGCCTCCACCGGGCCGTCCAGCACGGCGTCGCCGTCCGAGTGCAGCCGGCGCACGACGTCGCGCTCGCTGACGATCCCGTCGACGCCGACGCCGTCGTCGGACACGACCACCGCGCCGATCCGGTGCCGGGCCAGGAGGGCGAGCAGATCGCGCACGCTCCGGTCCCTGGAGATGGTGACCACCGAGCCGCCCTTGCGCCGCAATGCCTCTGTCACCCGCATCGGATACCTCCATCGAGTGCACGGCGGGGACCGCGTCCTTGCGACCCCCTGCTACGACGGTACGACACCGGGCGAAATTCAGACAGGGGCAATGCTCGTGCCAGGAGGGTCACCCTGTGGACGCTCGCTGTCGGACCCGGGGGAGCGGAGGTAGCGTGACGAGGCCGTTCGCCCGCATCGCGCACGGCCACCCAGCATCGAAGGAGCTGAACTGTCATGAGTCGTCCCCTGCGCTCCCGGACGTCCACCCACGGCCGCAACATGGCCGGAGCCCGCGCGCTCTGGCGTGCCACGGGCATGGGTTCCGAGGACTTCGGGAAGCCGATCATCGCGATCGCGAACTCGTACACGCAGTTCGTACCGGGGCACGTACACCTCAAGGACATGGGCGACCTCGTGGCCTCGGCCATCCGCGAGGCCGGCGGCGTCGCCAAGGAGTTCAACACCATCGCCGTCGACGACGGCATCGCGATGGGCCATGCCGGCATGCTCTACTCGCTGCCGAGCCGCGACCTCATCGCCGACTCCGTGGAGTACATGGTGCAGGCGCACACCGCCGACGCGCTGGTGTGCATCTCCAACTGCGACAAGATCACGCCCGGCATGCTCAACGCCGCGCTGCGGCTGAACATCCCGGTCATCTTCGTCTCCGGCGGCCCCATGGAGGCCGGCAAGGCCGTCGTGGCGAACGGCGTCGCGAAGACCCCGCTGAACCTGATCAACGCGATCAACTACTCGGCGGACGAGAACGTGGATGACGCCGCGCTCGGCCTGGTCGAGGAGAACGCGTGCCCCACGTGCGGCTCGTGCTCCGGCATGTTCACCGCGAACTCCATGAACTGCCTCACCGAGGCCCTCGGCCTGTCGCTGCCGGGCAACGGCTCGACGCTGGCCACGCACGCCGCCCGCAAGGAGCTGTTCCTCGAGGCCGGCCGAACCATCGTCGACCTGGCCCGCCGGTACTACGAGGACGAGGACGACTCGGCCGCGCCCCGCGGGATCGCCACCAAGGCGGCGTTCGCGAACGCGATGGCGCTCGACGTCGCCATGGGCGGCTCCACCAACACGGTGCTGCACGTCCTCGCGGCCGCACAGGAGGCGGAGGTCGACTTCACGCTCGCCGACATCGAGGACATCAGCCGCCGCGTGCCGTGCCTGTCCAAGGTGGCGCCCAACCACCCGGACTACCACATGGAGGACGTGCACCGGGCGGGCGGCATCCCCGCGCTGCTCGGCGAGCTCGACCGCGGCGGCCTGCTGGACCACGACGTCACCTCGGTGCACACGCCCACGCTGCGTGCGTGGCTCGACGACTGGGACGTGCGCGGGGGCAAGGCCACCGAGCGCGCGCTCGGCCTGTTCCACGCCGCGCCCGGCGGCGTGCGCACCACGAAGGCGTTCTCCACGAACAACCAGTGGGAGACGCTCGACACGGACGGCGCTGGCGGCTGCATCCGCGACATCGAGCACGCGTACACCGTCGAGGGCGGGCTGGCCGTGCTGCGCGGCAACCTCGCCGAGGACGGGGCCGTGTTCAAGACGGCGGGTGTCGACCCCGACGTCTTCCACTTCGTGGGCAAGGCGCTCGTGTGCGAGTCGCAGGACGAGGCCGTCGAGAAGATCCTGACCAAGCAGGTCGAGCCGGGCCACGTGGTGGTCGTGCGCTACGAGGGCCCGTCCGGCGGGCCGGGCATGCAGGAGATGCTCTACCCGACCTCGTACATCAAGGGCCGCGGGCTGGGCAAGGTCGTCGCTCTCATCACGGACGGCCGGTTCTCCGGCGGTTCCAGCGGCATCTCCGTGGGGCACGTCTCCCCGGAGGCGGCTGCCGGCGGCACCATCGGCCTGGTCGAGGACGGCGACGAGATCGAGATCGACGTCGACACCCGCAAGATCCACATCAACGTGCCGGACGACGTGCTCGCCGAGCGGCGCGCCAAGATGGAGTCCTCGGAGCGGCCGTGGCAGCCCGTCGCCCGCGACCGCTACGTGTCGCCGGCGCTGCAGGCGTACGCGGCCCTGGCGACGTCGGCCGACCGGGGCGCGGTGCGCGACGTGGCGCGGCTGCGGCGCGGTTGACCGGCACGGACCGCTGATGCTTCCGGCGGCGGACCCGACCAGGGTCCGCCGCCGGACGTGTCGTCGGTGGCCTGCCGTTGGTTGCCGGTTGCCAGTTGCCGGCTGCCGGCGGCGAGCGGTACCACGGGCCCTATCGGCTGTCGGTGTCTCGTGCCATGGTGGGGGTACCCGGACGAGACGCTGTACGAGGGAAGGCACGACCCATGAGCGACGCGATCACGCCTGCCGAGTTCACGGCGGCGGAAGGCACGAACGACTGGCGGGTGCTCAAGGACTCGGCGCTCGCGCGGTTCACCACGGGGTCGTTCGCCACCGGCCTGGTGCTGGTCGCCCGCATCGGCGAGCTCGCCGAGGCCGCGAACCACCACCCCGACGTCGACCTGCGCTACGGGACCGTGACGGTGCGCACCTGGTCGCACGACGTCGGCGGGCTGTCCGAGCGGGACCTCGGGCTCGCGCGCGCGATCTCGGCGGCCGCCCGCAACGTGGGCGTCGCGGCGGACGTCACCGGGCTGCGCGAGGTCGCCATCGCGGTCGACGCCGTGGTGGGACCCGCGGTGCAGGCGTTCTGGCAGGCGGTGCTGGGCCACGAGCCGCAGCCCTACCGGGGCGGGAACACCGCCGCGGGGCGGCTGCTCGACACGGACGGCAGGCTGCCGATGTTCTGGTTCCAGCAGAGCGACGAGCGCCGGGAGCAGCGCAACCGCATCCACGTGGACGTCTGGGTGCCGTACGACCAGGCCGAGGCCCGCGTGGCGGCGGCCGTCGCCGTCGGCGGGCGGCTCGTCACGGACAAGTTCGCCCCGTCGTGGTGGGTGCTGGCCGACGCCGAGGGCAACGAGGCGTGCGTCTGCACCTGGCAGGGCGAGTTCTGACCGGCGGCTGAGTTCCGCGGCCTGGTCCGAGCGGCCTGGTTCCGAGCGGCCCGGTTCCGGCCTGGTCGAGCGCGGGCCGGTCCCGGAAAAAAGATGTGCTCCCCCGCGCGGGCGGGTAATGTCTCGCCCTTGTGCGCCCGCTGACCCCACTCGCCCGGAACCCCTACTGGCGGTTCCTCCTGGCGGGCTTCCGCGGGCAGTCCGCCTACCCGCTCGCGATGCTCGCAGGGCTGGTCGCGAACGCGACGTTCGGCGTGCTCAAGGGCGCGATCATGGGCGCCGCCGTCGAGAGCTCCGGCGGTGAGCTCGCCGGGTACACGGCCGGCAGCATGGCCGCTTTCGTCTGGCTGGGGCAGGGGCTGCTCGGGTCGGTGAACCTGTGGGGCGGCAGCGACCTGCAGACCCGGATCAAGTCCGGCGACGTCGCCGTCGACTTCCTGCGGCCCGTGAGCGTCCAGGCCTCCCACGTGCTGACCGACGTCGGCAAGGGCCTGTTCGGCCTGCTGCCGCGCGGGCTGCCGAGCGTGCTCATCGGGGTCGCGATCGGCGGCATGGTGCTGCCGTCCGACCCGAGCGCGTACGCGCTCGGCCTGATCAGCGTGCTGCTCGGCATCGCCGTCTCGCACGCCTGTATCTACGCCGTGGGGACGTCGGGCTTCTGGCTCGTGGAGTCCCGCGGCGTCGCGGTGTTCTACATGTCGTTCTCCGGGCTGTTCGCCGGCCTGTACACGCCGATCTACCTCTTCCCGGACTGGCTGCTGACCCTCGCGCTGCTCACGCCGTTCCCGTCGATGATGCAGCTCCCGGTCGACGTGCTCTCCGGCCAGGTCACCGGGGCGGGGGCCTGGCAGCACCTCGGCGTGCAGGCGCTGTGGCTCGCGATCGTGCTCGCCGTCGGGCACCTCACTACGCGGGCCGGACGTCGCCGGCTGGAGGTGCAGGGTGGCTGAGCTGAGGACACGCGGCCGGGAGACCCTGCGCGCCTACCGGGCCGTCCTCGCGAGCCGGGCGCGCTCGCAGGCGAGCCACCGCGCCAGCTTCCGCATGGACCTGGTCGGCGCGCTGCTCGTCGGCCTCATCGAGTTCACCGAGATCTGGGTGCTGTACTCGGCGACCGATCAGATCGGCGGGTTCACGCTCGCGCAGATCATGCTCGTGTTCGGCCTGTCCGACCTCGCCTTCTCCCTGGCCGACCTCGTGGCCGGCCACTGCGACAACCTCCCGGTGTACGTCCGCGCGGGCACGCTCGACGTGTTCTTCCTGCGCCCGCAGCCGGTGCTGGCGCAGCTCGTCACCAGCGACCTCAGCCTGCGCCGCATCGGGCGCTGCCTGGTGGGCGCGACGTCGCTCACGGTCGGCCTGGTGCTGAACGACATCGACTGGACCGTCGGCACCGTCGGGCTGCTGGTCCTGGCGCTGGCCTGCGGGTTCGTCATCTTCACGGCGCAGTTCGTCACCGCGGCCGGGCTCCAGTTCTTCCTGGTCAACGGCGCCGAGATGACCAACGCGTTCGTGTACGGCGGCCGGTACGCGGCCACGCAGCCCCCGAGCGTGTGGCCGCGCAGCCTGCTCGTGGTCTTCGGGGCGATCTTCCCCGTGGCGTTCGCCGCGTTCCTGCCGGTCGCCACCCTGCTCGGCGCGCCGAGCATCGCGGGCCTGCCGGGCTGGGTGGGCTGGTGCGCACCGGTCGCGGCGCTCTGGGCGGTCGGGGTCGCGGCCCTGTCCTGGCGCTGGGGCCTTCGTCACTACCGAGGAGCGGGTGGATGAACGTCATCGAGACCGAGGGCCTGACCCGGGTGTTCACCGGGCGGCCGGAACGCGGGAACCGGCTGCGGCGCTCGCGGCACGTCGCCGTCGACGACCTCGACCTGACGGTCGAGGCGGGCGAGTCCGTGGGCTACATCGGCGCCAACGGGGCCGGGAAGTCGACCACCATCAAGATGCTGGTCGGCATCCTCGTGCCCACGAGCGGCACGGTCACGACCATGGGGCTGCACCCGCTGAAGCAGCGGCGTGCGCTCGCGCGCCGGATCGGCGTGGTGTTCGGGCAGCGCTCGCAGCTGTGGTGGGACCTGCCGGTGCGGGAGTCGTTCTCGATCCTGGCCGCGATCCACTCCCTGACCGCCGCCGACGAGCGCGTCCGCACCGCCGAGCTCGTCGAGATGCTGGAGATGGGGGAGTTCCTGGCCACGCCCGTGCGGCAGCTGTCCCTGGGGCAGCGCATGCGCGCCGAGGTCGCGGCCGCGCTGCTGCACCGCCCGGACCTGGTGATCCTTGACGAGCCGACGATCGGCCTGGACGTGCTCTCCAAGCAGCGCCTGCGCGAGTTCCTCGTGGCGCAGCGGCGCGAGCACGGCACCACGCTGCTGCTCACGACGCACGACATGGGCGACGTCGAGCGGCTCTGCGACCGGATCCTGGTCGTGGACCACGGCCGGCTCGCCTTCGACGGCACGCTCGACGGGCTGGCCCGCACCGTGGGCGCGCGCCGCGAGCTGGTCGTGGACCTCGCCGCGGCGAGCCCCGACCTGGTCGACGTCGGCGGCGCGGAGCACGTGCGCAGCGACTCGGACGGCCTGCGGCAGCGGTTCGCCTTCGACCCGCAGCGCACGACGGCGGCCCGGGTGCTCGCCGCGATCTCCGAGCGGGCCGAGGTGCTGGACCTGTCGATCGAGGAGCCCGACATCGAGGACGTCGTCCGCGAGATCTACCGCGCCACGCGGCGGTAGCCGGCTGATCGGGGCAGGGCGTGCTCAGCCGGACAGGTAGCCGCGGGAGAAGGCCGTGGCGACGGCTGCCGCACGGTCGTTGACGCCCAGCTTCGCGTAGATGTGCAGGAGGTGGGTCTTGACCGTGGCCTCGCTGATGAAGAGATGGGCCGCCGCACTGCGGTTGCTCGATCCGGCGGCGACCAGCCGGAGCACGTCGAGCTCGCGCGCCGAGAGCTGCTCCGCCGCGGGCTGACGGAGCTGCCCCATGAGGCGGGCCGCGACAGCGGGAGACAGGACGGACTCTCCCCGTGCGGCGGCCTCCACGGCGCGGAACAGCTCCTCCCGCGGTGCGTCCTTGAGCAGATAGCCCGTCGCGCCCGCCTCGATCGCGGGCACGACGTCCTGGTCGGTGTCGTACGTCGTCAGGACCAGGACGTGCGAGGTCACCTGCCGTGCCGCGAGCTCCTTGATGACGGTGACCCCGTCCGTCCTGGGCATCCGCAGGTCGAGCAGCACGACGTCGGGACGGTGCCGCTGCGCCGCCGCGATGGCCTCGTCCCCGTCGCCCGCCTCGCCGACCACCTCGAAGCGTGGGTCGGCGCTGAACATGCTGCGCAGCCCGTCGCGCACCACGGGGTGGTCGTCGACGACCAGGACGGAGATCATGTCGTGCCCTCCGCCGACGGGATGGCGGGGAGCGATGCGGACAGCGCGGTGCCCCCACCGGGCTCCGACTCGACGACGAGGCGCCCGGCCAGCCGCTGCACCCGCTGCCGCATGCCGGCCAGACCGAAGCCACCGCCGTCGGACACGTGGTCACCCACCTCGTGCGGGCGGAAGCCCACGCCGTCGTCCCGGACGTCAAGGGTCACGAGGTCCTCCATGTAGGACAGGGTCAGGACGACACGAGTCGCTCGTGCGTGCTTGGCGACGTTGGCCAGCGACTCCTGCGCGGTGCGCAGCAGTGCGGCCTCGATCTCGGCGTGCAGAGGGCGCGCATCACCCGTGGTGGTCAGCGTCGCGTCGGCCGTGTTCTCGAGCGCCCACCGAGCCGTGATGTCGTCGAGGGCTTCGGGCAGTCGTGCCTCGGCAAGGACCTGTGGCCGCACCGCGTGCACCGTCCGGCGGGCCTCGACGAGGCCGTCGCGGGAGAGGCCCATCGCGCTGAGCACGTGACGGCGTGCCGGGGCGCGCCCGTCCAGGGCCTGATCGGCGGCCTGGAGCTGGGCGAGGATGCCCGCGAGGCTCTGCGCGAGGGTGTCGTGGATCTCGCGCGCCACCCGCTGGCGTTCATCCTGCACGCCCGCCGCACGGGCCTGGACCATGAGCCGGGCATGCAGCTCAGCGTTCTCGTCCAGAGCGGCTTGCAGCCGGGCGTTCGCCTCGTGCAGCTCGGCCAGCGCGTACTTCTGCCGACGGCCCAGCGAGTAGGTGGCATCGGCCGAGTAGATGAACACACCTGCCAGCCCGGTGCTGACGAGGCTGATCGCTCCCCAGAGCCACCACTCCTCGTCCGCGCTGATGCTGGCAGGCCCACCCATGTAGGCCAAGGCCATCACCATGGACGTGGCCGCCACCCCGACGTAGCGCGGCACGCCCCTCAGCACCAGCACTGCATGGACGTAGCCGATGAAGGCGAAGATGCCGTAGTACGGCGAGAACGTCACCAGCACGGCGGCCAGCACGGTGAGTCCTGAGAAGTACAGGGCCATCGCACCTCTGCTGCCGTGCCACTGCGGGTGGAGCGGGCCGAACCACGTCACCCAGCCGGCGGTAGCGGCCGTGACCCCGAGAACGATCGGGAGCGGCACGGGAGCCACGGGCTGTAGCAGCGTGATGAGCGTGCCGGCGGCCAGGAGGACGTAGGGCAGGGCGGTGATCACCACCGTCTCGCGGCGCTCGGCGCGGTCGTACTCCTCGCGCAGTACAGCCTCGATGCTCACGAAGTCCTACTCCCAGCGGAAGTACCGCGCCGCGAGACCGCCGGCGAGGATCGTCCAGCCCACCAGGACGGTCACGTGGAGCAGCTGTGGCCAGTCTCCGGCGGTCGCGTCCTGCAATGATTGCACGCCTGCTCCGAGCGGGGAGAAGTCGCTGATGGTGCGCAGCACCTCGTGCATCGAGTCCCGCGGGATCCACAGGCCGGCGAGGAACAACATCGGGAACAGCAGGATCGTGCCGATCGTCCCGGCGCTCGGCCCGGTCGGCGCGAGGGAGGCCACGAGCAACCCGACCGAGAGCATCGCGGACGCGGTCAGGGCCAGCGCGACCAGATAGGCCCCCAGCTGCCGCGGCAGGTCGACACCGAAGCCCAGCCGCGCGATCAGCAGGACGGCCAGCGTGGTGACCAGCGACATCAGCAGGTACATCAGCAGCTGTGCCCCGAGCATCATCAGCGGGCGCACGGGGGAGACCCGCATGCGGCGCAGCACCCCCTTGTCCCGGTAGGTCGCGAAGTGCTGGGGCAGGGTCGCCAGGGCCAGCATCGTGATCGCCGTCGCCACGACGATCGGCGCGTAGAGGTCGATCACGCGCAGGCCTCCCAGGTCTTCCTCCGGGGTGCGGAACTGCGGCACCGCGCCCAGCGCCACGAGGATCACCGGCGGGAGGACGAGCGCGAACACCCAGTTCATCGGTTCCCGCAGGAACAGCAGCGTCTCGGTGGCGGTCAGTCGTCGTAGAGCGGTCATCAGGCTCTCCTCAGTCGGTGATCGGTCGGCCGGTCAACGCCACGAACGCGTCCTCCAGCGAGGTCTGCTCGATCCGGAGGCCGTCAGGGACCGCGCCTGCTCGGTCGAGGGTCTTCGTCACGGCGTGGAGCAGGTTGCCGGAGCCGCTCACGACGAGCTCGTCACCGGCGTGCTCGACCGACCGCACCTCGGGCAGCACGGCCAGCACCGCCGCGTCCAGCGGTACCGACGTCCGGAAGCGGAGGCGCTGCGGCTCGCCGACTCGGGCGATCAGCCCAGCGGGTGTGTCGATCGCGATCACCCGGCCCGCGTCCACCACGGCCAGCCGGTCACAGAGCCGCTCTGCCTCTTCCATGAAGTGGGTGACCAGCACGATCGTCGTCCCGTGGTCGCGGACCGCCTCGACCAGCTCCCACGTGTCGCGCCTCGCTCGAGGGTCGAGGCCGGTCGTGAGCTCGTCCAGGACCACCACCCGTGGGTTGCCCACGAGAGCCAGGGCGATCGAGAGCCGTTGCTTCTGCCCGCCCGACAGCCGACGAAACTGCGTGTCGAGCTTCTCGCCGAGGCCCAGCCTCTCGATCAGGTGCCGCCAGTCCGCCGGCGCACGGTAGAACGAGCTGTAGAGCCGCATCGCCTCGCCCACCGTCAGCCTGTCGGGTAGCTCGCTCTCCTGGAGCTGC
Organism: Promicromonospora sp. NPDC057488; assembly: GCF_042802395.1. Lineage (NCBI taxonomy): Bacteria > Bacillati > Actinomycetota > Actinomycetes > Micrococcales > Promicromonosporaceae > Promicromonospora > Promicromonospora sp. NPDC057488. The sequence continues at coordinate 40,163 of NZ_JBHVEG010000027.1, read as the reverse complement.
GCCCCGAGCACCTGGCGCAGCTCGGCCTCCTGCCGCCGCGGGTCGAGACCACAGACGTGGATCGTCCCGCTGTCAGGTACGCGCAGTCCCTCGACGCACTCCACCGTCGTGGTCTTGCCTGCTCCGTTGGGGCCCAGCACGCCGAATATCTCGCCCTGCTCGACCGCGAAGCTGATTCCGTCCACCACTGGACGCTCGCCGTAGCGTTTGACCAGGTCCTCCACCTCGATGATCGTCATGCCACCAGCATCTCGGCCACCGTGCCGGCACGGATCGACCGGTCGGCCAGAGGTGTGGTCGACCGCGGTGGACCTTCGGGTCAACCGATCGGTTGACCCTCTTCCGGGCGAGAGGGGTGCCGCTAACCTGTGCCGGGTGCCTCACGAACCAGCCGCCGTGCTGAGCCCGGTTCCCGCCCGACCCGCCGAGCCCGCGCCGTCGACCCCGCGGTCGTCCCGGCCGGTGCCGCACCCCGTCGCCCGGATCGCCGAGGTGGCGGTCCACCTGCCCGAACGCACCCGGGACGTGGCCGAGGCCGAGCGCGACCTGCACTGCAGGAACCCGAAGGTCGCGCCGCGCCTCCCGATGGTGTCGCGCCTGACCGGCGTGCGCCGCGTCCACGTCGCCGACGCCGACCAGCAGGCCTCCGACCTCGCGGTCGCCGCCTCCCGCACCCTCCTGGACCGGGCGGGCCTGGGGCCGCAGGACGTCGACCTGCTGATCTTCGCGTCCGCGACCCAGGACATGATCGAGCCCGCCACCAGCCACATCACCGCGGCCAAGCTCGGCGTCCGGGCGCCCGTGATGGACGTCAAGAACGCCTGCAACTCGGTGCTCAACGGGATCGAGGTGGCCGAGGCCCTCATCGGGACCGGCCGGTACCGGCGCGTGCTGGTCGCGTGCGGCGAGATGCCGACGCGCGGCGTCCGGTGGGACGTGCCCGACCGGGCGACCTACGCCATGTCCGCGGCCGGCTACACGATGTCCGACGGCGGGGCCGCGGTGCTCGTGGAGGCGGCCGAGGCGCCGTCCGGCTTCGAGGACGAGCTGGCCGCCGAGCTGGCGGGCCTGGTCGCGTCCGGCGACCGCCCGTCGGGGATCCTCGGCTCGGCGTTCACCGCCGAGTCGCAGCACTGGGACGTCGGCATGCTGCCGGGCGGCGGCACCGTCAACCCGCGCGACCCGGAGCGCAGCTACTTCGAGATCGACGGGTCGCGGCTGCGCGAGGCGTTCCTCGCGCTCGGCCCCGGCCCCGTGGACCAGGCGCTGGAGCAGGCCGGCGTGACCATGGACGACGTCGCGCTGGTCGCGGTGCACCAGGTCGCCGTCGGTTATCTCGCCGACGTGCACGCGGCGCTCGGCGTGCCGGCCGACCGCACGATCGTCACGGTGGCCGACCACGGCAACCTGGCCTCGGCCACGCTGCCGCTGCAGCTCGTGACGGCCCTGGAGTCGGGCCGGCTGCGCCGCGGCGACGTGGTGCTGCTCCTCGGGCTCGCGGGCGGCATCAGCATGGGTGCGATGGTGGTTCGGTGGTGACCCCGGAGAGCAGAGCCCGCCTCGCCGTCGTCGTGCCGGCGCTGAACGAGGCGCACGAGCACGGGATCCTGCGCACCCTCGAGGCGTTGCACGTCCAGGAGGACGACGACTTCGACCTGGTCGTGGTGGACAACGGCTCCACCGACGGCACCCCCGACGTCGTCCGCAAGGCGATCGCCGAGTGGGGGCGGCTGCGCTGGCAGGTGGTGACCGAGCCCGAGAAGGGGACCGGGGCCGCTGCCGACACGGGGATGCGGACCGCGATCGCCCTGGGCGCCGGGCTGCTGGCGCGGACCGACGCCGACTGCCTGCCGCCGCCCGGGTGGACCCGCGCGGTGCGCGCGGCGTTCGCGTCGGGCGACGAGCTGGTCGCCGGGCGGCTCGTGCCGCGCGCGGACGACCTGCCGGTCTCCCGGTTCCAGCAGGGCGTGCTGTCGTTCGCGCTGTGGGTCTCCAGCGCGTTCGGCAAGGTGCGACCCGGTAACCAGGACGAGGGGTACCTGGGGCCGTACGTGATGGCGCCGGGCTGCAACATGGCGATCACAGCGTCCCTGTACGAGCGGGCGGGCGGGTTCCCGCGCACCCGGATCGAGGACGTGCACGAGGACCGCGCCCTGGTCAACGCGGTGCGCCGGCTGACCACGCGGTACGCGGAGCACCGCGAGGTCTGGGTGCGGGCGTCGACGCGCCGCGTGCACGCGTGGGGCCTGGTGCGCACGCTCGGCTGGTACGCCGACCACCGCTACCGGCCCGAGGTCGTGGACATCCGATGACGGCGGCCCTGCCCGTCGACGGACGCCCGGTCGACGGACGCCCGGCGGACGCCGTCGGGCGTGGTGGGTCGGCCGCGCCCGAGGCGCTCTGGGAGGAGCGGGTGCAGCGCGCCGCGCACCCGCTCGCGTACCCGGCGCTCCGGTCCGCGCGCGGACGGCCGGTGGTGCGGGTCCCGCGCATCGGCGTGGTGGTGAGCGACGCCGCGATCGCGCGCGAGGTGCTGCTCGACCTCGACCACTTCTCCAAGGTGGGCCCGGGAGCGCCGTCGGACCTGTGGACGCCCGTTCTGGGGCCGTCCGTGCTGCTCAACATGGAGGGCGCGGAGCATGCCGCGCTCCGGCGCGCGCTCGGGCCGCTGTTCTCGCCCCGGGCGGTGCGGGAGCTGGTGTCCGGGGGTGGCGGGGCTGACGTGGCGGATGACGTGGCGGACGGCGGCGCGGACGGCGGCGGCGTGCTGCCGGACCTGACGCGGCGGCTCGCCGCGGGCGAACGGGTCGACCTGGCGGCCGCCGTGACGGCGCAGGCCGGCGCGGTGATCTGCGGGATGGTCGGCCTGCCGCCGACGGACGACGCCGTGCGCTCCGCGATGTCGGCCGCGCAGACGATCACCGGGATGGTGCGGCTGCACCGCCACGGGCTCACGCGGTCCCAGGTGGTGCGGGCGCGCGAGGTGCTGGAGCGGCTGACCGCGCCCGCCCGGGCGGCCTACCGCGCCGGGGACCCGGCGACCGTGCCGGGGCGCATGCGCGACCTCGGGCTGTCCGAGCGGGAGGCGATGGGCGCCGTCGGCGCGTTCGTGCTCACCGGGACGGAGACCATCCAGTCGCTTGTGCCCCGGCTCGTCGCGATCGCGCACGACACCGGCTGGACCGCGCGGCTGCTGGCGGACGACGCCGCGCTGCGGCGCCGGGCCGTCGAGGAAGGGCTGCGCGTCACGGTGCCGACGCCGGCGATGCTGCGCTCGGTGCGGGCCGCCGCGTCAGTGGGCGGGCTGCCCGTCGCCGCGGGGGAGCGCGTGGTGATCGCCACCGTCAACTGCTGCCGGGCTGCCGGCGGCTTCGATCCCGACCGGCCCGTCGACCCCGCGGTGCGGCACCTGTGGTTCGGCGCGGGCCCGCACTTCTGCCTCGGCATGCCGCTCGCGATGGCGCAGGTGGACGCCGTCCTGGACGCGCTCGCGGCCGCGACGACCGACGGGCGCGTCCCGGTCGTGGGGCGGCGCCGGGCCGCGCGGGGCGTGCTGGTCCCGGCGTACCGGTCGCTGGAGCTGAGCCTGGGGGAGATCGCATGACCCACTTCCTGGACGCCCTGGCGTCCCTGGCCCGGGAGACGCCCGACGCCGTGGCGCTGCGCTGGTTCGGCGGCCGCGACGGCGCTCGCGTGCGCGAGGAGGTCACGTTCGCCGGGCTCGCGGAGCGCGTCGAGCGGACTGCGTCCGGGCTGCGAGCGCTCGGCATGGAGCCCGGCGACCGGGTGCTGTTCAGCATCCGGCCCCGGCCCGAGGGCGTCATCCTGTGCCTCGCGATCCTGCGCGCGGGCGGCGCCGTCGTCTTCGTGGACCCCGGCTCGACGCCGGAGCTGTTCGCCGCCCGGATCGCGGCGGCGCGGCCCCGCTGGGCGGCGACCGAGGCCCTGCTGTACGCGGCGTCGTCGGGGCCGCTGCGCGGCATCGCCCGGTCGCGCGGGCTGCTGCTGCCCGACTACGGGCGGCTGCCCGTGCGGCACCTGTACTCCGGCAGCTGGCTGCCCGGGGTCCCGCGGGGCGCGCGACGTGCCGCGCGGCTCCTCGCGGACAGGGTCCTTCCGACGGCGGTCCTTCCGACTGCGGCTCTGCCGATGGCGGCTCGCCCGACGGCGGACGGGGCGGACGGCGGGGCGGACGGCGGGGCGGACGGCGGCGACCCGGCGTTGATCGTCTTCACGTCCGGGACCACGGCCGAACCCAAGGCCGTGGTGCACACGGCGGGCACGCTCGGCGGCATGCTGGGCCTGTTCGCTCAGGTGGGCGGACTGCGGGCCGGTCAGCGGGCGCACACCGACCAGATGTTCCTCGGGCTCCCGGCGGTCCTGTCGGGCGGCACGTGGGAGATCCCGGCGCGCGCGCCCAAGGACGCCCCGGAGGCGTTCGCGCGTGGGGTCGCGGGCGCCGACTCCTCGTTCCTGGTACCCGCCGACGTGACCGCGCTGCTCGACGTCCTGGAGGCGCGGGGTGTTGGTGGCGGTGGCGGCGGTGCGGACCTCGCCGCGGGTCGGGCCGCGGGTCGGGCCCCGGGGAGTGCCGACGGCCCGGCCGTGCTGGCGGTCGGGGCCGCGCCGGTGACCGTCGCGCTGCTCGAACGCGGCCGGCGGGTCCTGCCGCGGACGCGCTGGATCGCCGTCTACGGCGCCACCGAGATCCTGCCCGCCGCGATGACCGACGCCGACGAGAAGATCGCGGCCGCCGGCGCATCGGGGACGGCCGGCGGAGCGTCGGGCGACCTCGTGGGCCGCCCGCTGGACGGCATCGGCGTGCGGATCGACACCGCCGTCATCGGGCTGGACGAGGACCCGACCGGCGCCGACACGGACGGCAGAGCAGACACGGACGCCGGAGCAGACGAGGACGCCGGAGCCGACACGGACGGCGGAGCCGGTGGGCCCGGCAACGGTCCCGCGGTGGGCGAGCTGGTGCTCACGGGGCCGTCCCTGATGGCGGGGTACCTGGCGGACCTCGACGCGGGCAAGCCCCGCGCGACCGAGCACCGCACGGGTGACCTGGCCTACCAGGACGCGGAGGGCCGGATCGTGCTGGTGGGCCGCAACCGGGACATGATCATCCGCGGCACGGTGAACATCTACCCGGGCCTCTTCGAGCCCCGGCTGCGGGACCTGCCCGGGGTCGCCGACGCCGTCATGGTGGGCGTCCCGATGCCCGACGGCGACGAGCGGGTGGTCCTCGTGGTGACGGCCGAGGGCGCACCGCGGGACCAGGGCGCCTCGCGGGAGCAGGGCACCCTCCGGAACCAGGGCACCCCGCGGGTGCGGGCCGGCACGGACCTGGCGCGGGCGGTCGAGGCCCAGGTGGGGCAGGTCCTGGACCACGGCGCGCTGCCCGACCTGGTGGTCGAGGCGTCGCACGTACCGCTGGCGGGCCGGTCCCGGAAACCGGACCGTCATGCCCTGGTCGGCCTGGTTTCACCTCTCGCGGGTACAGTGCGCGCATGAGGGTGGCAGTGACCGGTTCGTCGGGTTTTGTTGGTGGGGCTGTGGTGCGGGACCTCGCGGCGCACGGGCACGAGGTGATCGCGTTCTCGCGACGCGTCCCGCGTGTACCCGCCGAGCTCCTCGACCGGGTCGCCCACCAGTTCTGGGACCTGCGCGACGGCCCGCTGCCCAAGGAGGACCGGCCCGAGGACGTCGACGTCGTCGTGCACTGCGGAGCGGCCGTCGGCGACGGCGGCAGCCACGCCCGCGCCTGGGTGGTCAACGTCGAGGGCACCCGCGCGGTGCGCGAGACGTTCCCCGGCGCGCGGTTCGTCCACCTGTCGTCGGGCAGCGTGTACGACCCGCGGACGCCGAGCGTCGCCGCGACCGAGGCCGAGGCGCCTGCGCGCGGCTACCTGAACGCCTACGGCAGGACGAAGGCCGCCGCCGAGCGGTACCTCGCGGCTGACGCCGCGCGCGAGGACCGCGGGCCCGTCGTCGTGCTGCGGCCGCACGCGGTCTACGGCCCGGGCGACACGACGCTGCTGCCGCGGCTCGAGTCCGCGGCGATCGGCGCCTGGCTGCCGCTGCCGGCCGGCGGCCGGGTGCGCCAGCACCTCACGCACGTCGACACCCTGGCTCGCGCCGTGCGCGCCGCCCTGGACGTGGACGTCCAGCCCGAGATCGCCGCCGGGCGCCCGCTCGTCGCGAACGTTGCCGACGCCAGCCCCGTCGACCTCCACCAGACGCTCGAGCTGCTGATGTTCGCCCGGTTCCGCCCGGTCCAGGTGGTGGAGATCCCGCTGCGGCTGGCCAACGCGCTGGCCTGGGTGGGGGAGCGCGTCGCCCGGTGGACCGGGCGCGAGCCGCGCCTGACGCGCTACGCCATCAGCCACCTCGCGATGGAGCGCACCTACGACCTCACGGTGCTGCGGGAACGCCTCGGCGTGGACCCCGCGCCGACGTCACTGCACGGCGCGATGAGCTGGTAGCCCGACGTGTCAGACGTACAGGTCCCTCCCGTGACCTGTACGTCTGACACGCTCGGAGGCTGTCCGGAATGCCCTACCCTGTGCGGGTGATTCCAGGGAACGTCGTCGCGATCGAGACGCTCGAGCTGCGCAAGGCGTACCGCTCGGTACGCGGCCGCGCCGTGGGCGTGGACGGCATCGACCTGCGGATTCCGGCCGGCGGCGTGCACGCGCTACTCGGGCTCGCGGGCTCCGGCAAGACCACCACGCTGCGCCTGCTCACCGGTCTCGCCCACGCGGACGGCGGAGCCATGCGGATCTTCGGCACGCACGTCCCCGACGGCCTGCCCGACCTCGCGGGCCGCATCGGCGCCGTCGTCGGCGACCCGGGCTTCCAGCCCCGGCTGAGCGGACGCCGCAACCTGGCCCTCCTCGCGAGCGCGGCCGGCGTGCCCCGCGCCCGGGTCGACGAGCTGCTTACCCGCGTGGTCCTCGCCGACCGCGCCAAGGCGCCCTACGGCACCTACTCGGCCGACGAAGGACGCCGCCTGGCGCTCGCGGCCGCGCTGCTGCGCGATCCCGACCTCCTGGTGGTCGACGACCCCAGCGCGGGGCTCGACGCCGTGGGCACCCGCGAGATCCGCCAGGCCCTGCGCCGCCTCGCGGACCGGGGCACCACGGTGCTGATCGCGACCGGCGTGCTCACGGAGGCCCAGCAGATCGCGGACACCGTGACCGTGCTCGACGGCGGACGCGTCCTCGCGCAGGGGAGCGTCGCCGAGCTCCTGGGCGACGCCCGGGTCAGCGTCCGCGTGGGGGTGGACGAGCCGGCGAAGGCGGCCGCGGCCCTGAGCGCCGCGGGGTTCAAGGTGCGCGCCGACGGCGAGACCCTGCACGTGGACGACGTCGCCGAGCCCGCGGAGATCTCCCGCGCGCTCGCCAAGCAGAAGCTCTTCGCGGGCGAGCTGGTGCCGCAGCGGGAGGACCTGGCCGCCGTCGTCGGACGCCTGCGCCCGGTGGTGGTGCCGACGCCGGTTCCGCCGAGCCGCGCCGAGGAACGGGCGGCCCGCAAGGTCGCCGAGCGCAAGGCTGCGGAGCGGAAGAAGGCCGCCGAGCAGCGCAAGGCCGACAAGGCGGAGGCCGCTCGGCAGGCGGCTGCCGAGACCAAGGCGGCCGAGGACGCGGCGGCGAAGCAGGCCGCGGCCGACGAACGGGCGGCGGCGAAGCAGGCGGCGCTCGACGCGCGCGCCGCGGCGAAGGAGACAGCGCGGGCGGAACGGGCCGCCGCGAAGGAGTCCCGGAGGCCGGCGAGCCCGCAGGCGGTGGCCGAGGTGGTGGCTGCAGCGCGGGGTGCGGCGGGGGCCCTTGGCGCGAAGGGCAGCGTTGTGAAGGACAGTGCTGCGAAGAGTGGTGCTGTGAAGGGCGTGTCTGAAAAGGCCACAGCCGGGAAGCCTGCTGTCGCGAAGCCTGGTGCTGGAAAGTCTGCCGCCGCGAAGCCGGCTGCTGCGAAGCCTGATGCTCCGAAGCCTGGCGGCGGAAACCCCGTTGCCGCCAAGCCGTCTGCCGCAAAGCTGCCTGCCGCAAAGTCTGCTGCCGCAAAGTCTGCCGGCGTTTCGACGACGACCTCCGCGGTCGAGAGCCCGGGCGACGCGAAGCCCGGTGCCGCGAAGTCTGCTGCCGGGAAGCCCGGTGCGCCGGCCGCGGACTCGGCGCGAGCCACCTCGAAGCCGGCTCCGACGTCCGCGGCGGATGCGAAGGTCGCGGGAGCTGAGTCCGGCGAGGCCGACCCGTCGCCGAAGCTGTCGAGGTTCGCCCAGCGTCGGGCCGAGTTCGACGCCAAGGTTGCGGAGAAGCAGGCGGCCGAGGAGGCGCGGCTCGCCGAGCGGCAGGCCGCAGCGGACGCGAAGGCCGCGGCCAAGCAGGCCGCCGCAGAGACGAAGCGCGCCGCCGTAGAGGCCCGGCAGGCCGAGAAGCAGGCCGCGGAGGACGCCAAGGCCGCCGCGAAGCAGAGCAGGGCCGACGAGCGGCAGGCGAAGGCCGACGCCAAGCAGGCCAGGATCGACGACCGGACGGCGCAGAAGCAGGCCGAGGCCGACGCCAAGGAGGCGGCGTCCGCGGAGAAGGAGTCCGCGAAGGCCACCGCGGAACAGGCGCGGGCCGACGCCAGGCAGGCGGCGCTCGACGCCAAGCAGGCCGAGTCCGACGCCCGGGCCGCCCGGAAGCAGGAGGCCGCCGAGGCACGGACGACCCGGCTGTCGGCCCGGCAGGACGGGGCCCGGTCGCTGCTGGGCCGGCGTGCGGCGGAGACGTCCGGCGGCCAGGATGCGGCGAGCGACCCGAAGGGGCTTGAGTCGGGGGCGCCGGAGGCGGAGGATCGGGAACCGGACGACCTCGAGCTCGAACGGCTCGAGGCGGAGCTCGCCGGGCACGAGGACCTCGAACCGGACGACACCGAACCGGACGACACCGAACCGGACGACACCGAACCGGACGACAGCGATCTGGACGGCACCGCGTGGGACGACGTCGACCCCGACCGTGACGCGTGGGACGACACCGACCCGGAGCACACCGGCCGGGACGACGGCGACGCGTACGACGACTGGTCCGACGATCCCGACCCGGACGACACGGAACCCGACGACACGGAACCGGACGACGGGGCGGGCCCGGGACGGCCGCATCCTGGTCAGCAGAGGCCGAGACAGCAGGGTTCAGGGCAGGGTTCGAGCCGGCAGGGCTCCGGCAGGGGCAAGAAGCGTTCCAAGGGGAGGCGATGATGGGGCTGCTGTGGGCCGAGCTGCGCCGGTTCGCCGCGCGGCCGGCGATCCGGTGGATCGCCGTGGCGATGCTGGCGCACGTCGCACTCGCGGTCGCCATGACGGCGTTCGAGCCGGAGGCGTCGACGCTGGCGGCGATGCTCGAGCAGGGGCAGATCTCGTTCTACGCGATGACGTCGGTGTTCCTCGCCTACGTGGCGGGCGTGCTGCTGGTGACCGGGGCGGCGGCGTCGGGCGGGACCCGGGCGGTGCTGACCGTCGAGCCCCGGCGCGGCCGCGTCTACTGGACCAAGCTGGCGGCGGCCGGGCTGGCGGTGGTGCCCGGCATCGCGGCGGCCTGTGCGGTGCTCGCGTTCGGCATGTACTGGACGCACCAGCGCGCCGGGGTGCTGGGTGGCACGCCGTCGGACCTGGCGGAGGCCCTCGTCTGGTGCGGTGTGCGCGTGCTCGCCCTCGCGGTGTGCGCGGCGGTCAGCGGTGCGGCGCTCGGCCTGCTGGTGCGCCGCTGGTGGGTGGCGGTCGGGCTCGCCGTGGCGTGGTTCCTGGTCGAGGAGCAGGTGGTGCTGGGGGCGTCCTCCGGCGTCGGGAACTGGCTGCCGTTCAGCAACGCGGACGCCTGGGTGCGCGGCACGCGCACCGTCCCGTCCGGCGACGGTCTGCTGGCGGACCCCCTGCTGCACAGCGGGCTCCTGATGCTGGGGATCGCGGTGGTGCTGGCCCTGCTCGGCTCCGTGGTCTTCCGGCGCCGGGACATCCGCTGAGAGATACGCCCAGACGTACGCCCAGACCTACGCCCGGACGTAGGCTGGGGGCAGCGGGCCGAACTCCCCGCGAGCCCCGTGATTCCGCGGCTGGACAGCCGTGGTGTCTCGGATCGTGGGACCTTTGGCCCGCTGGGTGACACCGGCTGGTTTTCGGCGTAACGTGCGTGGCGTGCAGACGATCATTCTCGTAGTACTTCCTGAGCGCGCGGCCTAGGCCCAGCACAGGCATCGTCCGCGCGCTCACCCTGGCAGTCCTTCTCACCAAAGGACCCGGGGTTTTTTTGTTGTCACGAACGCTCGCTTTCGCCCCAGGACGGGGCGCGACGGCAGGAGATCCGTATGACCGGCACACCGACACCCGCACAGATCGCCGCGCGCGCCGAGGCGCGTGACCAGGTGCGCACCGAGCTTCGGTCCCGCGTAGGCGGCAGGGCCGAGACCGAGGTCGCGGCACCGCGCGTCGGGCCGGAGGAGGTGACGGGGGCGCAGTCGATCGTCCGCTCCCTTGAGGAGGTCGGTGCGGACGTCGTCTTCGGCATTCCCGGCGGCGCGATCCTGCCCACGTACGACCCGCTGATGGACTCCGCCAAGCTGCGGCACATCCTGGTGCGGCACGAGCAGGGCGGCGGCCACGCGGCGTCGGGCTACGCCCACGCGACGGGCCGCGTCGGCGTCACCATGGCGACGTCGGGCCCCGGCGCCACCAACCTGGTGACGCCCATCGCGGACGCGAACATGGACTCGATCCCGATGGTGGCGATCACCGGCCAGGTCGCGAGCGCCGCGATCGGGACGGATGCGTTCCAGGAGGCGGACATCGTCGGCATCACGATGCCGATCACCAAGCACTCCTACCTGGTCACGGACCCGGCGGAGATCCCGCGCACCATCGCGGAGGCGTTCCACATCGCCTCGACGGGCCGGCCGGGCCCGGTGCTGGTGGACATCGCGAAGTCGGCGATGCAGTCGCGCACCACGTTCTCGTGGCCGCAGGAGCTGAACCTGCCGGGCTACCACCCCGTGACCAAGCCGCACTCCAAGCAGATCCGCGAGGCCGCGAAGCTGCTGGCCACGGCCCGGCGGCCGGTGCTGTACGTGGGCGGCGGCGTGATCCGCGCGGGCGCGGCGGACCTGCTGCGCCAGCTCGTCGACCTGTCCGGGGCGCCCGTCGTCACGACGCTGATGGCGCGCGGCGCGGTGCCCGACAGCCACCCGCAGCACCTGGGCATGCCCGGCATGCACGGCACGGTGCCCGCCGTCGCGGCACTGCAGAAGGCGGACCTCGTGTTCGCGCTCGGCGCCCGGTTCGACGACCGCGTGACCGGCAAGCTGTCGAGCTTCGCGCCGCTGGCCGCGATCATCCACGCGGACATCGACCCCGCCGAGATCGGCAAGAACCGCGAGGCCGACGTGCCGATCGTGGGCGACCTCCGCGAGGTCATCGGCGACCTGCTGCCCGAGCTGGCCAAGGAGCACGAGGCGCACGGGAAGCCGGACGTCGAGGGCTGGTGGCGGCAGCTCGACGAGTGGCGCCGCACCTACCCCCGCGGCTACACCGAGCCCGAGGACGGCCACCTCTCGCCGCAGCATGTGATCCAGCGCCTGGGCGAGATGACCGGGCCGGACGCGATCTACGTCGCCGGCGTGGGGCAGCACCAGATGTGGGCCGCCCAGTTCATCAGCTACGAGCACCCCAACACCTGGATCAACTCCGGCGGCCTCGGCACGATGGGCTACTCCATCCCCGCCGCGATGGGCGCGAAGGTGGGCCAGCCGGACCGTACCGTGTGGGCCGTGGACGGCGACGGCTGCTTCCAGATGACCAACCAGGAGCTCGCCACCTGCACGATCAACGACATCCCCATCAAGGTGGCGCTGATCAACAACAGCTCGCTGGGCATGGTGCGGCAGTGGCAGACGCTCTTCTACGAGTCGCGCTACTCCAACACCGACCTGCACACCGGGCACGGCACCATGCGCGTGCCCGACTTCGTGAAGCTCGCCGACGCGTACGGCTGCGAGGGCATCCGCGTGGAGCACGCCTCCGACGTCGACGCCGCGATCAAGCGGGCCAACGAGATCGACGACCGGCCCGTGGTCGTGGACTTCACCGTCTCGCGTGACGCGATGGTGTGGCCCATGGTCGCCGCCGGCGTGAGCAACGACGACATCCAGTACGCACGCGGCATCTCGCCGGCGTGGGAGCGAGAGGACTGACCCCCATGTCGAGGCACACCCTGTCCGTGCTCGTGGAGAACAAGCCCGGCGTGCTCACGCGCGTCGCCGGACTGTTCGCCCGTCGCGCGTTCAACATCCACTCCCTGGCCGTCGGCCCCACGGAGCACGAGGAGATCTCGCGCATCACCGTGGTGGTCGACGTCGAGGAACACCCCCTGGAACAGGTCACGAAGCAGCTCAACAAGCTCATCCACGTGATCAAGATCGTCGAGCTCGAACCCGAGTCGTCCGTGCACCGCGAGCTGCTGCTCGTCAAGGTGCGGGCAGACGCCGCCACCCGTACCGGGGTGCTGGAAGTCGTCGAGATGTTCCGGGCGCGCGTCGTCGACGTCGTGCCGGACTCCGTGGTCATCGAGGCCACCGGACCGGCGGCGAAGCTCGACTCGCTCCTCGCGGCGCTGGAACCGTACGGCGTCCGTGAGATCGTCAAGTCCGGCACACTGGCCATCGGCCGGGGCGCCCGGTCCATCACCGACCGCGCGTTCGAGCGCGCGGTGAGGTCCGCTTGAGCGCGCGACCCATCGATACTTCTTTCCACCCGAGTAATCAACTGAGGAGCAAGAACCGTGGCTGAGCTGTTCTACGACGACGACGCTGACCTGTCGATCATCCAGCAGAAGAAGGTCGCTGTGATCGGTTACGGCAGCCAGGGCCACGCGCACGCCCTGAACCTGCGCGACTCCGGCGCCCAGGTGACCGTCGGCCTGCGCGAGGGTTCCTCCTCCCGCACCAAGGCCGAGAACGAGGGCCTCGCCGTGGCGACCGTGCCGGACGCCGTGCGCGACGCCGACGTGGTGGTCATCCTCGCGCCGGACCAGGTGCAGCGGCACCTGTACGCCGAGGACATCGCGCCGAACCTCAAGGAGGGCGCCGCGCTCGTCTTCGGGCACGGCTTCAACATCCGCTACGGCTACATCAAGCCCGAGGCCGGCCACGACGTGCTCATGGTCGCCCCCAAGGGCCCGGGTCACATCGTGCGTCGCGAGTTCGCCGACGGCCGCGGCGTGCCCGTGATCGTCGCGGTGGAGCAGGACGCGTCCGGCACCGCCTGGGAGCTGGCGCTCTCGTACGCCAAGGGCATCGGCGGCCTGCGCGCCGGCGGCATCAAGACGACGTTCACCGAGGAGACCGAGACCGACCTGTTCGGCGAGCAGGCCGTCCTGTGCGGTGGCGCGTCGCAGCTGGTCCAGTACGGTTTCGAGACGCTGACCGAGGCCGGCTACCAGCCGGAGGTCGCGTACTTCGAGGTGCTGCACGAGCTCAAGCTGATCGTCGACCTGATGGTCGAGGGCGGCATCGCCAAGCAGCGCTGGTCCGTCTCGGACACCGCCGAGTACGGCGACTACGTCTCCGGCCCGCGCGTCATCGACCCGCGCGTCAAGGAGAACATGAAGGCCGTGCTGGCCGACATCCAGAACGGCGCCTTCGCCGAGCGCTTCATCGCGGACCAGGACGCGGGCGCGCCCGAGTTCAAGGAGCTGCGCGCCAAGGGCGAGCAGCACCCGATCGAGGCCACGGGCCGCGAGCTGCGCAAGATGTTCTCGTGGATCAAGCCGGCCGACTCGGACTACGTCGAGGGCTCGGCCGCTCGCTGACCCGAGCTGTTGGCTGACCCGAGCCGGGTCGGCAGGCCAAGAACAGCGCCCCGCCCTCCGTACGGAGGGCGGGGCGCTGTCGCGTTCCGGGGAGTTCCGGGGAAGGTCAGCTCTTGAGCGAGTCGACCCAGTCCTGGTTGTCCGCGAGCCAGGCCTCGACGCCGGCAGCCGGGTCGCCCTCGTGCTCGTTGACGACCTGGTCCTCCAGGCTGCCGTACTGCTCGTCGTCCAGCTTGGCCTTGCCGATCATCTCGGCGACCTCGGGGTACTCCTCGCTGAACCCGGCGGTGGCCAGCTCGTGCAGGCCCTCCGCCTCGCCGAGGGCGCCCTTCGGGTCCTCGAGGTCGCGCACGGGGAACGTGTTGTTCGCCCAGAACGGCCGCCACAGCGTGACGACGATGTCCTCCTGGGCCTGGACGGCCTCGTCGAGGGCGTTCAGCATGGCCGGGGTGGAGGACGTCTGCAGCGTCCAGCCGTCGGCGTCCAGGCCGTACTCCGGGATGACCTGCTCCTGCGTGGCCTTGGTCAGGCCCGCGCCCGCCTCGATGCCGACGATCTTGCCGTCGTAGTCGGCGCTCTTGCCGATGAGGTCCTCGATGGACTGGAGCTCGGAGTACTCGGGGACGGCCATGGTCAGCTTGGCGCCGTCGTAGTAGGTGCCGAGGTCCTCGAGGTCGTCGCCGTACTCGTCCATGTAGGCGGCGTGGGTCACCTCGGGCCACGCGGACGGGAAGATGTCGATGTCACCTTCCGCGAGCCCGGTGTACAGCGGCGCGGCGTCGTTGATCTCGGTGATCTCGACCGTGTAGCCGTCCTCCTCGAGGATGTTCTTCCACAGGTACGCGGTGCTCAGGCCGTCGGTCCACGAGGGAATGATGCCCAGCGTGATGGTCTTGTCGCCGTCGCCGCTCTCGTCGCCCGAGGCGCATGCCGTGAGGCTCAGGCCCAGGCCGAGAGCCAGTGCGGCCGCTCCGATCCGCTTGCCGGTCGTGCCGATCATCGGTGTCCTTCCGTTTCGTATATCTGGGGTTCGTTATGTATGGAGGTAGGTCTGGGAAAAAGGGTCAGGAGGCGCTGGCGGCGGTCGCCGGGGTCCGGGTGAACCGCTCGCGCAGCTCGCGCAGGCGGCCGTGACCCGGACGGCGGGAGCCGATCGACGCCGTCAGGCGGTCCAGGAAGATCGCCAGGATCACCACGGAGATGCCGGCGTCGAAACCGCGGGCGAGGTTGAGGGTCGAGATCGCGCCGACCACCTCGTTGCCGAGGCCGCCGCCGCCGACCAGGCCCGCGATCACGGCCATCGACAGGGCCAGCATGATCACCTGGTTGACGCCGGCCATCACGGTCGGCAGGGCCAGGGGCAGCTGGATGTCCTTGAGGATCTGCCGGGGTCCGGCGCCGAAGGCCTGCCCGGCCTCGACGACCTCGCCGTCGACCTGGCGGATGCCGAGCTCGGTGAGCCGGACCGCCGGGGGCAGCGCGAAGATCACCGTGGCGACCAGGGCGCCGGCCACGCCGATGCTGAACAGCTTGAGCACGGGCAGCAGCCAGACCATGCCGGGCATGGTCTGCATGAAGTCCATGACGGGCTTGACGATGCGGCTGACCACGGGCGAGCGGGCCGCGAGGATGCCCAGCGGGATGCCGAGGACCAGGGCCACCACGGTCGCGACCACCACGAGGGCGAGGGTCTGGACGGCGGGCTCCCACATGTCCATCCCGATGATCAGGACGAGGCCCACCAGGGTCCCGACCCCGAGCTTCCAGTTGCGCAGGAGCCAGCCGAGCAGCGCGAGGATGATCGCGAGGACCAGCGGGTCCAGGGCCAGGAGCGGGTCGGCGATCCCGTTGATGGCGCCGGTGATCAGGTCGCCGATCACGTCGAACAGCGCGTCGAACGTCTGCTTGAACCAGGTGAAGCCGGTCTCGAGCCAGGTGCCGATCGGGATCGGCGGCACGATCGTCACGGGGGCGGCGCTCTCAGGCACGGGCGGCCTCCTTGGTCTCGTCGTCCTTGGTCTCGTGGTCCTTGGTCTCGTGGTCGGCGGTCACGGGAGCGTCCGCGACGTCGGTCTCTGCGTGCGCGGCGAGCGCCGAGAGCAGGGTGATGCGCGGGACGACGCCGCTGAGCCGCCCGGCGTCGTCGACCACGGCGATGGCCGGGGTCTCGGCCGCCGGGCCGAAGAGGTCGGCGAGCGAGGTGTCGGGGGACACCCTGGCGCCGTCCGGGACCGGGTGCAGCAGGCCGGTGAGGTCCTTCTGCTCCAGGTGCCGGCCGACCTCGTCCTCGGTCACGTACCCCTTCAGGGTGCGGTCGCGTCCGGTGACGAACATGGCCGGGATCTGGTGCTCACGCATCAGCTTGTGCGCGGCGCGCGGCCCCTGCTCGGCCCCGAGGACGGCGGCCGGCTTCTCCATGACGGACGCCGCCGTCAGGACGCGGGTCCGGTCGACGTCGGCGACGAACTGCGCGACGTAGTCGTTCGCCGGGTCCGTGAGGATCTCCTCGGCGGTGCCGACCTGGACGATCCGCCCGTTGCGCATCATGGCGATCCGGTCGCCGATGCGCATGGCCTCGTTGAGGTCGTGGGTGATGAACAGGATCGTCTTGCCGAGCTTCTGCTGCAGCTCGATCAGCTGGTCCTGCATGTCCCGGCGGATCAGGGGGTCCAGCGCGCTGAACGCCTCGTCCATCAGCAGGATGTCGGTGTCGGCGGCGAGGGCGCGGGCCAGGCCCACGCGCTGCTGCATGCCGCCCGAGAGCTCGCTGGGCAGGTTCTCGTCCCAGCCGCTCAGGCCGCACAGCTCGAGCGCCTCGTGCGCCCGCGCGCGACGCTCCTCCTTGCCTACGCCCTGGGTCTCCAGGCCGTAGGCGGCGTTGTCGATGACCGAGCGGTGCGGGAACAGCGCGAAGTGCTGGAACACCATGCTGATCCGCTGGCGCCGCAGACGGCGCAGGTCCTTGCCGGTGGCGGCGGTGATGTTCTCGCCGTACAGCTCCACGTGCCCGGAGGTCGGGGCGTGGAGCCCGTTGATCATGCGGATCAGCGTCGACTTGCCGGACCCGGACAGGCCCATGACGACGAAGATCTCTCCCTCTTCCACGGTGAACGACGCGTCGATCACCGCGGGTGTCAGACCCGCATCCTTCAGCTCGTCGGTGCCGGCGCCGGCCTCGAGGCGCTTGACGCCCTCGCGACCCTTGCGGCCGAACACCTTGTACAGGTGGTGTGCCTCGATAGCTGGCACGAAGCCCCCTTGTCTTGGCGGGAAATTGGTCTGGTGGCAGGAAAATTCCAGGAAAATATGTCGGTACAACGTGAACCGCCCTTCACCAGACCATGTCTAGTCACGCACATGCAAATTAGGTAAGCGTTCGTTATCGGATCGTTCAGTGTTCGTTACGGCTCCCCGGACGTCGTCCGGCACGGGCCGTTAGGGCAAGATGTCCCCGTGACCAACGACGCGAATCCGCAGGCAGCGGACGACAACGAGCCGACCGCCGCCGCCCGGGCGGAGTCCCGCGAGAGTGCGGAGCGTGAGGCTGCTGGGGCCGAGGCGGTTGAGGCGGAGTCTGCTGCGGCTCAGGCTGCTGGGGCTGAGCCCGCTGCGGCCGAGCCCGCTGGGGCCGAGGCGGAGGAGTTCGACCCGGCGACGTTCGATCCGGCGACGTTCGACCCCGAGTCGGTGCCGGTGGAGGACGCCGAGCTCGCCGCCGAGGTGCTCGACTTCTGGGGCGCGACCCGCCAGTACGCCGGCATGGCCAAGGCGAGCATCGTCGTCGGGCACACCGTGAGCGAGACCGTGCCGCCGCCCGCCTGGTCGTTCGGCGACGAGCCCGAGCTGGCGGAGACGCTCCTCGCCGCGGTCCTGTCGGGGGACAAGACGGCGACGTCGTCGGCCCTGTGGGACTACGACGACGAGGGCGCGCCGCTCCCCGTGGTCGGCGAGCTGTCGATCCTGCTGGACGGCGAGCGGCACCCGCGCGCGCTGATCCGCACCACGAACGTCGAGACCACTACGTTCGACGAGGTCGACGACGACTTCGCGGCCGCGGAGGGCGAGGACGACCGCACGCTGGAGTCGTGGCGCGCGGGGCACGAGGCGTACTTCCGCCGCACCCTGGCCGAGGGTCGCGAGTTCTCGGCGGACATGCCGATCGTGTGCGAGCGTTTCGAGCTCCTCTACCCGAAGCCCTGAGCCGACGTCTGGCCCCGGTGCTGCTCACCATGGCCAGGTAGAGCCGTCGAACGTAGTCTTCGTCGCCGCAAGGAAGGCTCTTGCGGCGACGAAGCCTACGTTCGGCGAACGGTGCGCGACGTCGGGGGCCCAGTGTCAGTGGCTCGGCCTACGGTGTGGGGCATCGGTCTCGACGAGAGGTGAAGGCGATGGCGCTGCGCTGGTACTCGAACGTGGTGGAGTCCACGGACCACCGGAAGCTGGCCCGCTGGTGGGCCGAGGCCCTGGGCTGGGAGGTCGTGTTCGACCTGGACTCGGAGGTGGTCGTGGTGCCGCCGTGGGCGCTCGAGCTCTCCGGCAAGCTGGACTTCCACCAGGTGCCGCCGGGCATGGTGTTCGTCCCGGTCGAGCACGAGAAGACCGGTAAGAACCGGCTGCACTGGGACTTCGCGCCGCACACGAGCGACGACCGGGACGCCGAGATCGCGCGGCTGGTCGGCCTGGGTGCCACCGTGATCGACGTCGGCCAGCCGGCCGAGGCGACCTGGACCGTGCTGGCCGACCCGGACGGCAACGAGTTCTGCGTGCTGTCGGCCCGGGACCAGTAGGCCGCCGATGAGTTCCGGCCGCCCGGGCGGTCGGCCAGGGTATGAAGACCAAGAATCTAGCGACCCTCTACGACCTGCCGACCCTGGAGTGGGCGCCCGTGGCGGCCAACCTGGACCGGCTCACGCAGGCTCCGGGCACCGGCGGCCCGGACCGGCACTCGCACTGGCTCACCACGGTCAACGCGGACGGGAGCCCGCACGTCACCGGCATCGGCGCCATCTGGTTCGACGGCGCCTACTGGTTGGTGTCCGGCCGCACGGCGCTCAAGGTCCGGAACCTGGAGCGTGACCCGCGGTGCGCCGTCGCGGTGGCGACTGCCGACTACGACACGGTCGTGGACGGCACGGCGCGCCTGGTCACGGACCGGGAGGAGGTGGCCGAGGTGTCCCGGCGGCTCAACGAGGGCGGCTGGCCGTGCGAGCCGGACGCGTCCGGCACGGCGCTCACCGCGCCGTACAGCGCCCCGTCCGCGGGTCCGGCGCCGTGGCACGTCTACCGTGTGACGCCCACCCGGGCGACGGCGCTGTACGTGCGGGAGGAGGGCGGCGCGACGTCCTTCGAGTTCGACTGAACCGGGCCGGTCGCTCTGCCCACGACCGAGCTCACTACCAAGCCCGCTGCCCAGCCCATTCCCCATCCGCCACACAGCCCCGGGTTTCGTCCATACCGTGAGACCCGCGTCTCAGCAGGGTGACGGCACGCGTAGGCTCCGGACATGGCACAGGTGGCTACTACAGACGGCATCAATCTCGCGGTCGTCGCGGGTGACGGCATCGGTACCGAGGTCGTGGAGCAGGGTCTCTCCGTCCTCGAGGCGGCGCTGGCGCCGTCGGGTACCAAGCTCTCCACCACCGAGTTCGACCTCGGTGCGCGGCGCTGGCACGCGACCGGCGAGACCCTCACCGACGAGGACCTCGCGCGGATCAAGACCCAGGACGCGATCCTGCTCGGCGCGATCGGCGACCCGTCGGTCCCGAGCGGCGTGCTGGAGCGCGGGCTGCTGCTCAAGCTGCGCTTCGCGCTGGACCACTACGTGAACCTGCGCCCGACCAAGCTGTTCGAGGGCGTCTCCAGCCCGCTCGCCGACCCGGGCGAGATCGACTTCGTGGTCGTCCGCGAGGGCACCGAGGGCCCGTACGTGGGCAACGGCGGCGCGCTGCGCGTCGGCACCCCCGCCGAGATCGCCACCGAGGTCAGCGTCAACACCGCGTTCGGCGTCGAGCGCGTGGTGCGGGACGCCTTCGCGCGTGCCGCGGCCCGTCCCCGCAAGCACCTCACGCTGGTGCACAAGCACAACGTGCTGGTGCACGCCGGCCACCTGTGGCGCCGCACGGTCGAGGCGGTCAACGCGGAGTTCCCCGACGTCACCACCGACTACGCGCACGTGGACGCCGCGACCATCTACCTGACGACGAACCCGAGCCGGTTCGACGTCATCGTCACGGACAACCTGTTCGGCGACATCCTCACCGACCAGGCCGCCGCGATCTCGGGCGGCATCGGGCTGGCGGCTTCGGCCAACATCAACCCGGACCGCACCGCGCCGTCGATGTTCGAGCCGGTGCACGGCTCCGCGCCCGACATCGCCGGCCAGGGCAAGGCCGACCCCACCGCGACGATCCTCTCCGTCGCCCTGCTGCTCGACCACCTGGGCTTCGCGGCCGAGTCCGCGCGCGTCCAGGACGCCGTCGCCGCCGACCTCGCGTCGCGCGGTGACGTAGTACGCACGACCGACCAGGTAGGCCGCGACATCACGGCCCGCGTGATCGGGTAGCACGCTCCACGAAGGCGGCGCCCGGGTCTCGCAGACCGATCCCCGGGCGCCGCTCTCGTATGTCGGGAGCCGTCCGGGCAGACGTCCGGCTCGGATCGCTCCGCCGCCTTGCCGGGCGTGGAAGACTGACAGCAGCATTCCGGTGAAAGGCATCGACATGACAACTACGACGGACCCCATCCTCCCGACCAGGCTCGAAGACCTGGTGGCGCTCTTCGACGTGCGGCCCACCGACGCGCCGACGTCGGACGAGGACCGCGTCGAGGCGCTCCGCGCCCCGAAGTTCGGGACCAAGTTCTCCGACCACATGGCGCGCATCTCCTGGAGCAGCGCCGACGGCTGGAAGGACCGGCGGATCGAGAAGTACGGTCCGCTGCTGCTCGACCCGGCCACCGCCGTCCTGCACTACGCGCAGGAGATCTTCGAGGGCCTCAAGGCCTACAAGCACGCCGACGGCTCGGTCTGGACGTTCCGCCCGGACCAGAACGCCGCGCGCTTCGCCCGGTCGGCGCACCGCCTCGCGCTGCCGTCGCTGAGCGTGGACGACTTCATCGGCTCGCTCGCCGCGCTGGTCCGCACCGACATCGACTGGGTGCCGGACGGCGAGGACTCGTCCCTCTACCTGCGGCCCTTCATGTACGCGTCCGAGGTGTTCCTCGGCGTGCGCCCGTCGCTCGAGGTCGAGTACCTCGTGATCGCCTCGCCCGTGGGCCCGTACTTCGCTGGCGGCGTGCGCCCCGTGTCGATCTACGTGTCCCAGGAGTACCACCGGGCAGGACCGCCCGGAGGCACCGGCGACGCGAAGTTCGGCGGCAACTACGCCGCGAGCCTCCTGCCGCAGCTCGAGGCCCAGAAGGAGGGCTTCGACCAGGTGTGCTTCCTGGACGCGGCCACCAACACCTACCTCGAAGAGCTCGGCGGCATGAACGTTTTCGTCGTGATGGAGGACGGCACGCTGCACACCCCGGAGCTCGGCTCGATCCTGGAGGGCATCACGCGCGGCTCCGTGCTGCAGCTCGCCGCCGACCGCGGCTACGACGTGGTGGAGCGGCGCATCCCGCTCGCCGAGGTCGTCGCGGGCCTCGAGTCCGGCGCCGTCAAGGAGTTCTTCGCGTGCGGCACCGCCGCCGTCGTGACGCCGGTGGGGCGGCTCGCCGGCTCGACGTTCGACCACGAGGTCAACGGCGGCGAGCCGGGCGAGCTCACGATGGCCATCCGCCAGGAGCTCACCGACATCCAGTACGGCCGCGCCGAGGACCGGCACGGCTGGATGCGGCGCCTGGCCTGATCGCTGTCGGCGCGGTCGGTCAGCCCCAGAGGCGGCCGATCGCGTCGCGGGCCACGAGGAACCCGACGATGCCGACTACCCACGCCGTCGTGCTCGCCGCGTTCCGCGTCAGCCAGCGGTCCAGGCGGCCGAGCGGCCGCTCCACCAGCCGCGACGCGAACACCCGCGCGGCGGTCAGCACGAGGGCCGGCAGGATCATGACCAGGCAGTAGCCCAGGACCCAGAGGCCCGACGCCGGCCACCCCGGACCCTGCGTGCCGATCAGGCCCAGCGCGGCGAGGTAGGGCAGCATCGACGCGACCTCGACCAGACCGGCCCCGACCGCCAGCCCGGCCAGCGCGGGCCAGCTGCCGGAGTCGCTCCCGAGCGCGCGCTCGCGCCAGCGGGTCAACCTGCCCGGGCGCGCCGGGAGGGCCGCGCCGGACGCGGTGTCCGCGGTGCCCGCGGTGCCCGAAGTGCCGACCGCCGGTGTGGCGGCGCCGGCCGGCGTCGGGCCCGCCAACGCTCCGCCTGCTGCCGCTCCGCCTGTTCCCGCCCCGCCGGCCTGCCCGGCAGCCGCCGCGTCGGCGGCCTTCCGCTCCTTGGACGGCTCGAGCTTGAAGCTCCACGCGAACAGGCCGACGCCGACCAGGAGCTGCGCGACCAGGAACGGGCGTGAGCTGGACAGAGACGACAGCGTGTCGCCCAGCGCGCCAGCCCCCAGGAGGATCGCCAGCCCGACCAGGGCGTAGAAGCCGGCGATCGAGCCGAGGTAGACGATCATCCGGCCCACGCGCACCCGGCCGGGCGACATGAGCAGCCACACGGGGATGAGCAGGGTGCCGAAGCTCGTCGAGTCGATGAGCGCGAGCACGGCCAGCGCACCGATCAGCGCGGCACCCGTGAGCTCGCCGGAGATGAGGTCCATGCCGTCCAGCCTGGTGCCCGCCGCGCACGAGCACATCCGCCGAACCGCCGAGACCCCGTACATCCTTCGGATGACCCGTCGCGCGCCGCGTCGTGCTGAGATGGACGCATGCCCCGCCTGTCCGAGCTGATCGCGCCCGTCGCCAAGGTCGTCACGGCCGAGGACCGGCGCGGCGACATGATCACCGCGGCGGGAATCCTGATCACCGCCCTGGCGCTCGACGCGCTCGGCCTGATCCGGACGTCCTGGAGCGGCCTGCCCGACGTACCGTCCTGGTGGTTCGCGATCCCGGCAGCCATCGGCTGCACCGCGCTGATCTGGCGCCGGATCCACCCGCTCACCGTGCTCGGCGTCGCCACCGTCGCCTTCGTGGTCGACGTCGTGCTCGGCGGCAGCGTCGGCCTCATCGTCGTCCTCTGGGAGGCGCTGTACGCCGTCCACCTGCACGGCACCCGGACCGCGCGGCGGGTCAGCATCGTCGGGGTCGCGATCCTGACCACGGCGCTGATGATCACCATCGCCGTCGTGACGGGCGGGCTCCGGCCGACGGTCCTCGTCGGGCTCCAGGCCCTGACCCTGCTGGTCACACCCATGTGGTGGGGCACCAACGTGCGGCAGGGCCGCGAGCTCACCGCCGCCGCCCGCGAACGGGAACGGCTCGAGCGCGAACGCGGCGCCGCGCTGCTCCGCCTCGCCGAGGCCTCGCGGCACGACGCCGTCCGCGCCGAACGGGCCACCGTCGCCCGCGACCTGCACGACGTCGTCGCCTCGCACCTCTCCGCCATCGCCATCACCTCGGGCGGGGCGCTCGCGGGGGCCGCCGAGCCGGAACGGGACCGGGCCGCGCTGCGCAGCATCCGCGCGGAGAGCCTGGCCTCGCTGCAGGACATGCAGGCGATGATCCGCGTGCTGCGGGCCGACGACGTGGGGCCGGAGGACGTGGCGCCGTCGCGGGCCGCCCAGCTCGCCCCGGTGATCGAGCAGGCGCGGCTCGCCGGCCTGGACCTGGCCGTCTCCGACCCCGACGGCGTCCTGACGGGCGCGACGCCCCTGCCCGCCGCGGTGGACCACGCGGTGTACCGGGTGGTCCGGGAGGCGCTGACGAACGTCCACCGGCACGGCGGCGCCCGGGCCGACCTGAGCTTCGCCGCCGGCGGGCGGCTCGAGATCGAGGTGCGCGACGTGGGGACGGGCCATGTGCCGGGACCTCACGTGCCGGGATCTCATGCACAGGGATCTCACGTGCCGGGGTCTCAGGTGCAGGGGGACGGCGGCGAGGGCACCGGGATCGGCCTGGTGTCGATGCGGGAGCGCGTCGAGTCCCTCGGCGGGTCGTTCTGGGCGGGTCCGGGTGACGCCGGCACCGACGCACCGCCGTCGCCCCACGCCACGCCCGGGGCGGCGTGGCTGGTCCGCGCCGTCCTGCCCCTTCCTGACCGGGCCGGGGCGGGCTCGGCTCCGGAGCGGCCGTTACCAGAGCGGCCGACGCCGGAGGTCCACGCGTGATCCGCGTCCTGCTCGCCGACGACCACGCGGCGATCCGGGCGGGCCTGCGCATGCTGCTCGCCACGGCCGGCGACATCGAGGTGATCGGCGAGGCCGGCGACGGCGCCGTCGCGGTCACGAACGCCCGCGCGCTGCGTCCCGACGTGGTGCTGATGGACGTGCGCATGCCGGGGACCGACGGCGTCACCGCGACCCGGCAGATCGTCGACGAGGGGCTGGCCGAGGTCCTGGTGCTCACGACCTTCGACCTGGACGAGTACGTGTTCGGCGCCCTCCGGGCCGGCGCCGCGGGCTTTCTGCTGAAGACCGCCGAGGCGTCCGCGCTGGTGGACGCCGTCCGGCACGTCGCCGCCGGGGACGGCGTCGTGGCGCCGGAGATCACCAGGCGGATCATCGCGGAGCTGTCCGCGCCCCGCGCCCGCCCGGGTGACCGGAACGGCGTCGTCGGCGCGAACGGGGACGGGACCGGTGCGGCGGGCCTGCCCGCCGACCTGACCCCGCGGGAGCGTGACGTGCTCGCGGGCCTCGGCTCGGGCCTGTCGAACGCGGAGCTCGCCGCCGCGCTGACCATCAGCGAGGCCACGGCCAAGACCCACGTGTCGCGGGTGCTCGCCAAGCTCGGCGTGACCTCCCGCGTCCAGGCGGCGATCGCCGCCCGGGACGCGGGCCTGGCCTGAGCTAGCCCAGCCGTCGGGTCAGCAGCCGCCCCGGTCGCGCGGCCAGCCAGGCCGACCCGATCGCGAGGACCGGGAGCGTGACCGCCAGCCCGAGCAGCCACAGCCACGGGACCTCGACGGCCCAGGCCCCCGTGACGTCCGCGGGGACCCACGGCCGCTGCAGGTGGACGAGCGCGGCGCCGAGAACACCGCCCGCCCCGATCCCGAGCAGCGTCCCGACCACGGAGATCGCTCCCGCGTGCGCCGCGACGACCAGGCGCCGCGTCCGCGGCGCCGCCCCGACGGCCTCGAGCGTCGCCAGGTCCGGCCGGGACTCCACGGCGGCCAGCCCGGCCGCGAGCCACGTGACGACCAGCGCCACGAGCGCTGCCACCAGGGCGATGAGCGGAGCACCGATAGCGTCGGCCGCGGGCTCGTAGCCGAGCTCGGTCCGGGCCGAGAGCTGTGTCCGGCCGTCCGCGGCAGAGCCGGTACCGTCCGCGATCGGATCGACTCCCGCTGGAATCGCGATCTCGCCGAGCCGGTGGGAGAGCGCCTCCGTCTGCGCCGCGGTGGGAACGTTGTCCGTCTCGACGACGAACCGTCCCACCCGTGGCTCGCCGCCCAGGGTGTCGACCAGAGCCGGCGGCACGAGGGGAAGGTTCGGCACGACCTCGGTACCGTCGCCCACCTCCGTGGCGGGAACGCGGACGGTGCGTTCCCTGGGGGGTGCGGGCATGCTGCCCGCACCGGTCACGTCGTAGGTCTGGATCCTCAGCCAGGCGGACCCGTCGGCGTCCGTGCTGCCGTGCGGGACGACTGCCCTGCCGTCGCGGAGGGCCGTCATCGCGGTGTCCGCGTCCGATCCGGTCAGGCCGAGCAGCGGTACGAGATCGCCGTCGTCCACCACGGGCGCCGCCAGCTCGCCGCCGCCGTGCCACGACCGATCGGCTTCGGTGGTGACGATGACCGCCGTCGGCCTTCCCTCGGACGTCTCGGTGAGAACGGGGACCGGAGTGACCGCGGTGACGTCCGGCAGCACGTCCCGCGCCGCCGACTCGATCTGCGCCCGGACCTCGTCCAGGTCCAGGGCGGTGTTCGCGTGGACGACCGTGGTGCCTGGTGTCGATACCGGCAGGTACGTGCGCTCCTCGTACTGCGCCTCCGACGTCACGAAGACGAGCCCGGCGGTCGCACCGGCGACGGCGACGAGGACCGCCGCGACGGCCGGTGACGTCCGCTGCCGATGTCTGGCGGCGTCCCGGAGAGCGAAGCGGGCGGGCAGCGGAAGCCTGCCCGACACCCTGGCGAGACCGGCGACGATGCCTCCGGTGGTCAGGACCAGCCCGATCTCGGCGACGACGATGCACCAGGCGAGGAGGACGCCGCCGTCGCCGGCGCTCGCGGCGGCGACCGCGCCGGTGAGGCCGGCTCCGGCGAGGACCACCCCGAGCACGACGGCCCACCCCTTGACGCCGTGCTGCCTGCGCCGCCCGGTCAGGGTGGCGACGACGTCGAGCCGGGCCGCGGCCCGCGCCGGCAGCCACGCCGCCGCGACGGCCACGACGGCGCCGAGGAGCACCATGGCGCCGACCTGGGGCCAGGGCACGACCAGGGCCGTGAACTCGAAGTACCGGAGCGGAACCGTGGCGACGGCGACCCCGGCGAGGGCCGCGACCACCGACGCGCCGAGCCCGATGACGATCGCCGGGATCATGGCGAGCGCACGGAGCGTCCGGGGCGAGGCGCCCTGCGCGGCGGCGACCGCGAGCGAGCGTTCCTGCCGCCGCGCGCTGACAGCGAAGGCCGGCCCGACGATCAGGATCCCCTCGAGCAGGGCGATGATCGTGACGGCCCCGCCGAGGGCGACCTCGTTCGTGTCCAGGGTGTCGTAGGGGTGGCCGAAGGTCTCGGCCTCCGGCGGCGGAAGATCGGTCAGCACCTCCTGGCTGATCACCGCGACGCCGTGCTCGTTGAGCCGTAGCACGTCGTCCCAGGTCACCGGGGTAGGACCGGAGACGAACCAGTTGACCTCCGCCGAACCGGTGCCGTCCACGAGCGAGGGCGACACGTCCTCGGGCGCCATGTGCACCACCGCTCCGGAGTTCTTGGGCAGGTGCCTGCCGAGCAGCCCGGAGACCGTCAACGTCTCCAAGCTGCCGCCGATCCGGGTCTCGACCACGACGGTGTCGCCGACGTCGACGCCGATCCGCCCGGCGACCTCACGCGAGATCGCGATCTCACCCGGTCCGGGGGCCGCGCCCGCGCGGAGCTTGAAGGCCGCCGTGACGGCGGCGTCGCTCAGATCGGTCTGCGCGACCCTGCTGGTGAGCTGCGCCCCGGGCCCGTGCAGCACCACGAGGGTGGTCTCGACGGGGACGAGGCGGTCGCCCGGGGGGAGCGCCGCGGTCAGCACCCGCTCGTGCTCCGTACGCGTCGGCTGCTCTCCGGTCGCCGTGCCGGTCTCTGTGCCGGCCTCCCTGTCGCTCTTCGTGTCGAGGCCCCAGGTGGCGTTCGTCGCGTCGAAGGTCTGCAGCACGCGCCCGCGGCCCAGGTAGTCGAGCGAGGCCTGCAGGTCGGGACCCAGCGACTCGTCGCGGACGGTCTCCGGGCTGTCCTTGCTCGACTCCAGGGCGGTGAAGGCAGCGCTCCCGGCCAGCACCGGCACCGCCACCATCACGGCGACCAGCGCGGTTCGCCCGACATGCCGCCGGGCGTCGCGCCGGGCGAGGCGCAGCCCGATCCGCCAGCGGGCGACCGCGCGGTTCAGCGCCTCGCTCATGCCTCCCACTCCATCAGGTCGGAGGGCTCGCCCAGCGGGTCGACGACGCGGCCCCCGGCGTCCGTGCCGGTGATCATGCCGTCGCGGAGGTGGATCGTGCGGTCCGCCCATGCCGCATAACGCGCGTCGTGGGTGACCAGCAGGCCGGCCGCGCCGGCATCGACCCGGTCGCGCAGCAGACGCAGCACGGCCTCACCGGTGACGGAGTCGAGCGCTCCGGTGGGCTCGTCCGCGAGGACCAGCCGGCGTGGGCCTACCAGGGCCCGTGCGATCGCGACCCGCTGCTGCTGGCCACCGGAGAGGTCCTCCGGGAACCGCTCCTGCTCGAGGTCGAGGCCCACCGCCTCGAGGGCGGCCTGGGCGAGCTGCCGCGCCGCGCGGAGGGAGGTGCCGTCCAGCTCCAGCGGTAGTGCCACGTTCTCCAGCGCGGTCAGCGCCGGGATCAGGTTCAGGTCCTGGAACACGTAGCCGACGTCGCGCCGCCGGACCTCGGCACGTCGCCGCGCGTCCATCTCGGTCACGTCCCGCCCGGCGACGAGCACCCGGCCCGCCGTCGCCGAGTCCAGGCCGCCCGCGACGTTCAGCAGGGTCGACTTCCCCGATCCCGACGGTCCCATCACGGCGACGAGCTCGCCCTCGCGGACCGTGAGGTCGATGCCTCCGAGCGCGTGAACCTGCGCCGGCCCCTGTCCATGGACGCGCGTCACGTCCATCAGCTCCAGTACCACGCTCATCGTCTGTTCCTCTTCGGTCGTTCGGTCCGGGGTGTGCTGCTGACGGTCGCCTCGACGTGGTCCAGCCACCGGGTCTCCGCCTCGATGGCGAAGACCTGGGCGTCCAGCACCAGGGCCCGCGCCCGATCGGTCACGGGATCCACGTCCCGCTTGGCCTGGGTCAGGGCGCGTAGCGCGCGCATGGTCTCGGACCGCTGCTCGCGCACGACCGCGGCGACGTCGACGCCGGGAACGGTCACGGCGAGCGCGACCTTGATCGCCAGCTCGTCGCGCTCCGCCTTGCCGCGGTGCACCGGCGTCGTCCACCAGCTCACCGCGGTCTCGCGACCGAGGTCGGTGAGGTGGTAGCGCTCGGCGGGCCGGCCGGCCGGAGGAGTCTCTCGCGGCTCGCCGTCCGGTGCCTGGTCGCTGCCCGGTGCCTGGGCGTCGACTGATGTCTGGTCCTCGACCGGTGTCTGGTCGTCGACCGTCCCGACGAGGCCGTCACGGTGCAGGCGGTTGAGCGTCGTGTACGCCTGGCCGATGTTGAGCGGCCAGGAGCCGCCGGTGCGGCGCTCGAACTCCTGACGGAGCTGGTAGCCGTTCATCGGCTGTTCGCTGAGCAGGGCGAGGAAGCCCTGACGGACGGACACGATGGCCTCCACTAGTTACTGGGTAAGTATCTGCGGGGCAATACTTACCGAGTAACTATCCGGGTGTCAACGAGTCCGGGCGAACTGGCCGGGACATGCGTCAGGCCCCTGGACCGCTCGAGCGGTCCAGGGGCCTGAACGGTGCGGTCAGCCCGCCGTCCGCTGCACCACCGTGCGGCTCAGAGTCCCGGTGAGCAGGGAGTACACGGCCGAGCCGATGATGATCCAGACCACGGCCGCGAGGATCGCCGGGACGAGGTCGGCCTGCCCGGCGAACGGCACGGCGGCGAGGATCACCGTGGCGAGGGCGACCACCCAGCCGAAGAACGACCGGGGGCGTGGCGTGCTCAGCACCAGCAGGTAGAGCACGATCGCGGCCAGCAGCGCGAACAGCGCGCCCGCCACGACCCACGCCATTGTGTCGGAGCCGGTGCCGAGGAGGTCGGCCTGCGGCTGGACGTCGAGGCCCAGCACCTCCTCGAGGATGAAGCTCGCGGCCAGGCCGATGAGCGCCGCCACCAGCATGGTCGCCAGGGCGCCGGCCCAGTAGCGGCCGACCTCCAGGGCGAGGCGCGGGTTCTCGGTGCCGGTCGTGACCGGCTGGGCCCGCGCGTCGGCGGGCGGCTGTCCCACGGGCTGCGTCGGCACACCGGGTGTCTGGGCCGGCGGCGGGTAGGCCGGCGGCGGCTGCTCGCCGTAGTCGGCGTCATAGGGGCGGTTCGGGTCGCTCATCGCGTTACCTCCCGGTTTGTGTAGCCCTATCTCCACTAGACCACGGATCGGTGCCAGCCGCACGGCCTACGACCTGCGGGTAGCGAGGCGCGCTCGCGGTGTCCGGCCGGTCGGCCGAGTGGCTATCGTCTGAGCAGGCACGACGGGTAACGGCAACGGCGCGCGGCGTGCGGGTCGTCGAGCTTCAGGGGAGACGTTGATGACCAGGGGCCGAGACAGGGTGCTCGTCGCGGGGTTCGGAGCCGTCGTGCTCCTCCTCACCGCGTGCGGCGGGCCGGGCGGCACGAGCACGAGCACGGGCAGCACGGGCACGAGCAGCACGGGCGGGCGAGGCAGCGGCATGTCCGAGGAGTCGGCGGCGGGCGAGAAGATCGGGGACGGCGAGCTGCGGACGGACCTCGAACCGCTGACCGAGCGGTTCCCGGCCCTGGGCACGCCGACGGGCGCCGAGTGGATGGGCGGCACCCTGGGCGACGCCCCCGGGCCCAGCACGTACTGGATCGACGCCGTGGTCGAGCTCGATCCCGCGGTCGCCGACGAGCTGCGCGCCACCTACGCGCCCGTGGAGGTGAGCACGCCGCCCGACGTCGTGAGCGCGATCGAGGAGAGGATCCCCGACGGCACGTGGTTGTCGTCCGACGAGCTCGACGCGGCGGTGTCCGGGAGCGGGTACAGCACCGATGTCTACCTCGAGCGGACCGGGTCGTTCGTCGTCCTGACGGCGATCGGCTCCTCGGGCTAGCCTCCCGTCCCACCTGTCAGACCCTCAGGTCACCCGGGTGACCTGAGGGTCTGACACGTCAGTGCAGGGGTCAGCGCAGGCCCTGGAGGTCCAGCACCAGGCCCTTCACGGCCGACGCCGGCACCTGGCCCGCGTCGTCCTCGACCCAGTCGGCGACCGACGTCGGCACCTGGCCGTCCGAGCACAGGACCAGCGGGGTGTCCTCGGCCGAGTCGGGCAGGCGGCCGTGCGTGCCGCGCACGTACGAGGCGTCGAGCGGGGTGGTGCCCATCGCGTACCGCAGGCCCAGCTTCTTGCGCACCAGGTTGAGGCCCGCCTTGGCCTTGGCGAGCGGGTCGGCCGGGTTGAAGAACAGCTCGGCGGGGTCGTAGCCCGGCTTGCGGTGGATGTCGACGCCGCGGGCGTACTCGGGCGCGCGGTCGTCGTCGAGCCAGAAGTAGTAGGTGAACCAGGCCCCCGGCTCCGCCACGACCACCAGCTCACCGGCACGCTCGTGGTCCAGGCCGTACTTGGCCTGCGCCTCGCGGTCCAGCACCTCGTCGACGCCGGGTACCTCGCGCAGCAGGCTCGCCACGCGGGCCAGGTCCGCTGCGTCGTCCACGTAGACGTGCGCCACCTGGTGGTCCGCGACGGCGAACGCGCGCGACGTCCACGGGTCGAGCTGCTCGCGCCCGTCCTGCACGTAGACCTCGAGCAGGCCCTCGCGGCGCAGGACCCGGTTGATGTCCACGGGCCGGTTCGCCGGCCCGATGCCGTACTCCGAGACGGCGACCACGGTGACGCCCGCCGCCTCGGCGTCGTCGAGCAGGGGTGCGAGGGCGGCGTCCAGCTCGGCCGCCGCCCGGTCGGCCTGGGGCGACGTCGGCCCGAACCGCTGCAGGTCGTAGTCCAGGTGCGGCAGGTACGCCGTGGTGAGGTTGGAGGTCCGGGTGCGCAGCAGGTGCCGCGTCACGTCCACGATCCAGCGGGTCGACGCGATCGACGCCGTCGGACCCCAGTACTGGAACAGCGGGAAGTCGCCGAACCGGCCCACCAGCTCGTCGTGCAGCTCGGGCGGCCGCACGTACCCGTCCGGCGACTTGCGGCCGTCGGCGTGGTAGATCGGGCGCGGCGTGATCGTGACGTCGGTGGACATGCCCATCGCGTACCACCAGCACACGTTGTCGGCCTGGTAGCCGGGGGCCTGCCTGCGGGCCGCCTCCCACACGTTCTCACCGCCGACGAGCCGGTTGTGCTGCCGCCACAGGTAGACGTCGCCCAGCTCGCGGAAGTACCAGCCGTTGCCCACCACGCCGTGCTCCGCCGGCATCAGGCCGGTGAGCATCGTCGACTGCACGCTGCAGGTCACCGCGGGCAGCACCGTGGCCAGCTCGGAGTGCCAGCCGGACTCCGCCAGCCGCCGCAGTCGCGGCATGTGCGCCAGGGCGCGTGCGGTCAGCCCGACGACGTCGAGCAGCAGGACGGGCTTCATGCGTTGACTCCCTCGGCAGCGGTGGTGGCGGTGGCGGCAACGGCGGCCGGCGCAGCGCTCAGCAGGTGCTCGGCGGCCCACCGCAGCTCGGCCGCGATCCCCGCGACGAGCTCGTCCGCGCCGTCGGGCCGCCGCGTGGGCAGCGCGTCGGGCGGCAGGACCGACCAGGTGTACGTCTCGACGTCGAGGTGCGCCTCGGCCCCGTGCGGCGCCTCCCGCACCGCGGCGACGGCGTCGCGCAGCACGTCGGTGGTCGCCGCCAGCGGGGCCGCCGGCTCGTGGTGCAGCGGCACGTGGAAGTGCACCCGCCACGGCCCGTCGCCCGGCAGGCCGGGCCGCCGGGCCTCGTCCCCGAGCGCCACGGGCAGGTCGTCGGAGGCCAGCACGTCGCCCGACGCCGTCAGCTCGCGCACCTGGTGCAGGTACCGCTGCTCGACGAACCGGCCGACGGCGTCCCGCGCGCCGGGGGCGGACGGGTCCGCGACCTCCAGCGCCGCCGACGCCTGCACCTTGACCACCCGCAGGCCCGCGTCCGTGATCCGGCGGACGGCACCCGCGGGGTCCGCGAACGAGACCGCCAGGTGGCACGTGTCCAGGCAGACGCCGACGTGCTCGGGGTCGATCCGCCGGTCGTCGGGGTACTCGGCGCCGGTCCGGGGCGCCAGCCACGCGACGACGTCCTCGACCGTGTCGAGCACGCAGCCCGGCTCGGGCTCGACGGCGACCCGAACGGTCCGGCCGGTGCGCTGCCGCAGCTCGCGCAGCTCGGCGGACAGCGTGGCGAACGCGCGCGTGGCCTCGTCGTCGTCGGCGCGGGTCCAGGGCGCGCGCCAAGCGAGCGGCAGGGTCGAGATCGACCCGGCGACTCCCTCGGGCAGCAGGTCGGCCAGCACCCGTGCGCACGCGAGCACGTACTCCAGCCGCGCCCGCTCGGCCCAGGTGGGGGAGTACACCGCGAGCTTGACGACCTCGCGGTGGAACCCGCCGTACGGGAAGGCGTTCAGCGTGTGCACCTGGAGCCGGTGCTCGGCGAGCGCCGCGCGCAGGCGGTCCCGGTCGGCGGCGGACGTGTCCAGGCGGTGCGCGAGCTCGGCGGGCAGCCACAGCCCGACGCCGAGGGTGTCGAGGCCGGCGGCCTCACGCACGGGCCCGGCGTACCGCGCGAGCTGGTCGATGACGCCGTCGAGGTCCTCGGCGGGGTGCACGTTGGTGCAGTAGGAGAGCAGCATCTGGGTATCCCTTCCGGTCCGCTCAGGCCCGCGCGCCGCGCAGCACGGACGATCCCTCGAACTCGACGCCGGGTGTCGGCGGCTCGCCCGCGCTGAACCCGGGGACCGGGTCGAGCACGAGGTTGCCCGACTGCGCGTAGAAGGCGACCGGGTTGCGCCACAGCACCTGGTCGACGTCGTCGTCCGAGAATCCGGCCGCCAGCATCGCCTCGGCGGTCCGGACCGTCTTGAGCGGGTCGGAGCGGCCCCAGTCCGCGGCGGAGTTCACGATCATCCGGTCGGTCCCGTACTCCTGCAGCAGGGCGACCATGCGGTGCTCGTCCATCTTGGTGTCGGGGTAGATCGAGAACCCGGCCCACGCCCCGGCGTCGCGCACCAGGGCGACGTTGGTCTCGTTGAGGTGGTCCACCAGCACCCGCTCCGGCGCGATCCCGGACTCGCGCACGACGTCGAGCGTGCGGCGCGTGCCGGCGAGCTTGTCGCGGTGCGGGGTGTGCACCAGGACGGGCAGCTCCGCCTCGTCGGCCATCTCGAGCTGGGCCGCGAACACCTCGTCCTCCTCGGGCGTCATGGAGTCGTACCCCACCTCGCCCACGGCCACCACGCCGTCCTTCAGCAGGTAGCGCGGCACCTCGGCGAGCACCTCGCGGCAGCGCGGATCGTTCGCCTCCTTGGGGTTGAGCGCGATCGTCGCGTGGTGCCGGACGCCGAACTGCGCCGCCCGGAACCGCTCCCAGCCCAGCAGGGAGTCGAAGTAGTCGGTGAACGAGCCCACGCTGGTGCGGGGCTGCCCCAGCCAGAAGGCGGGTTCGACGACGACGCGCACGCCCGCGGCATACAGGGCCTCGTAGTCGTCGGTCGTGCGGCTCGTCATGTGGATGTGCGGGTCGAGGATGCGCAACGTCACTCCTTCGTGGTGCTGAGCCGGGTGTCCGTGGTGGCCGTGACCGTGGGCCGGGTGTTTGCTGGCCGTGTGTTCGCTGGCCGGGTGTTCGCGGGTCGGGTGGCCGTGAGGCGGTCGAGGTCGTCCGGGACGGAGCGTCCCGCCGCGCGGCGTTCCGCGGCGAAGTCGCGGGCCATGCGGGCCAGCTCGTCGTCGGCCCGGCGGTCCAGGCCGCTCGCGGCGGCCAGGCTCGTGCCCTGGAACACGAGCTTGAGGATCGCGTGCCGCCACGTGTGCTGGTCCAGGTACCGCGCCCCGAACGGGCCGACGGCGGCCGCGACGAGGCTGGGGTCGTTCGCCCGCAGCGCGTCGGCGGCGAGCTCCAGCCCGGCGGCCACGAGGGGGGTGGGCTCGCCGCCCGGGCCGAGGTCGCCCAGGGTCGTGAGCGCGTCCAGCCCCCGCAGCACGCCGCGCCGTTCGGCGCCGTCGCCCTGCCGGTACAGGAGCACCAGGCGGTCCGCGAAGTCCTTGTCGGCGTCCGCACCCACGGCGGTGCCCACGCCCATGCCGACGCCCACGGTGTCGGCCAGCGAGACGAGGAGGGCGGTACGCGCGGCGTCGTCCACCGTCCCGTGCACGACGCCGCCCGGGTCGGTCTCCGGGCGCAGCGGCGCGCGCCCCACCCTGCGGGCCGCGAACGCGAACGCGCGGGTCACGCTGTCGGGATCACGCGCGACCTCGGCGCGCGCCTCGGCCAACCAGACGGCGCCGGGGGAGTCGCCCACGATGCGCTCCGGACCGGCGGTGGTGTCGACGTTCATGACAGGGCCCCCTCGCTGCTGTTGGAGTCTGTGCTGCTCACCCGCGCCCACGCCCGCATCAGGGCGGCCCGGCTGTCCCGGGCGAGCCGGGGCGCGTCGTGGGAGTGCCGGGGCAGCTCGACGGCGGCCACCCCGGAGTAGCCGATGTCGGCGAGCGTCGCGAGCACCAGCGGCAGGTCGATGTCGCCCTCGCCGAACGGGCGGTGCTCGTGGTGCGTGGTGGGCATGTCGTCGAGCTGCACGTTGCTCAGGTACGGCGAGGCGGCGCGCAGCGCCCCCACCACGCCGTCGGGCTCCACCACGAGGCAGTGCCCCACGTCGACGGTGATGCCCAGCTCGGGCGGCGTGCCCAGGTCGCCCAGGAGCCGCAGCGCGTCGCCGACCGTCTCGACGAGCATGCCCGGCTCGGGTTCGAGCGACAGCCGCACGCCGCGCTCCCCGGCGAACTCGACGAGCTCACCGACCCGCTCGCGGAGGCGGGCCCAGCCGTCGGCGGCGCTCGCGCCGTCGGGCAGGATGCCGGAGAAGAACGAGACGCACCGGGCGTCGAGGTCCGCCGCGATCTCGACCGCGCGCTCCAGGTACCGCATGCGCAGGGTCGCGTCCCGGTCCACGAGCGTGGGCCGGTGCTTGTGCAGCGGGTCGAGCAGGTACCTGGTGCCGGTCTCCACGACCGCGGCCGCCCCGGTGCCCCCGCGCATCCGGCCCAGGTGGGCGCGCAGGGCGGTGACGTCGTCGCCGGCCAGGGGCGCGAACGGGTCCAGGTGCGGAAAGCCGAGGGTGACCGCGACGGCGTCGTACCCCACGTCGTCGAGCACGTCGAGGGCACCGCGGAGCGGGTGGTCCCCGAAGCCGTTCGTGCCGTAACCGAGCAGGAACGGGGGCCTCACGTGATGCTCACCCCGGCCCGTCCGCGTCGGCGGCCCAGCAGACGCAGCCCGTGGCCGGCCGCCGCGACGCCGGCCAGGAGCGCGGTGGTGCCGAGGCTCCCGGACCGGGCCGCCCATGCGGCCTGCAGCGGGACCATCGCCTGGATCCCGGCCCGGGTCGCGGTCCGCGCGTTGGCGGCCGTCGGCCGGGCCGCGGCCCGGACCTGCCCCGGCAGCGTGGCCGCGGCGTAGGCGCCCGCGGCGGCGACCGTGATCCAGTTGGCAGTGGTCCAGCGAGCGGCGGTCCAGCGCGTACCCGGCGCCGTGGACCCGGTCGGGCCGGCGGCAGAGCCGAGAGTGGTGCCCGAGCCCGAGCCGGAGCCTGCGCCTGCGCCTGCGCCTGCGCCCGAGCCTGCGCCCGGGCGAGCCGCTGCCACGGCGATCGCGCCCGCGACCGTCCCGGCGGCGACCCCGCCCGCGACCTGCGGCGTGGTGCCGTGCACCTCGCCGCGCGAGAGCACGGTGACCCCGAGGGTGTGCGCCGTCAGGCCCGCCGCGGCCGGCAGCGCCGACCGCAGGCGGCCGGGCGTGGCGCCCAGCAGCACGTCGAGCCCGCGGCAGGCGGCCATGACGACCGGCCCGGCCGGCCGGTCCTTGGCGACCAGGTCGTAGGTCCAGACGCACGCGGCCAGCGGCACGGCGACGGCGAGCGAGCGCCGTCCGCCCGCGAGGCCCGCCGCCGCGATGCCGCCCGCGGTGAGCGTCGCGCCGATCGCCAGCGCCGTCCGCGGCGTGACCCGGCCCGAGGGGATGGGCCGCTCGGGCCGTTCGACGGCGTCGACGTGCCGGTCGGCGTAGTCGTTCAGCGCCATCCCGCCCAGGTAGAGGCAGGCGGAGGCGACGGGCAGCAGGGCGTGCCGGGCGCGGAGCGGCGTCGGTACCCCGGACGCGGCGCGCGCGCCGGCCCGGCCGGCCGCGAGCCCGGCCAGGGTGTCGCCCACGACGCTGAGCGCGGCGGGGGCGCGGACGAGCTCGGCGACGTCGGCGAGGCCAGGAAACCCGGCCGTCTGCTGCGTGCCCGTCTGCTGCGTGCCCGTCTGCCGAGCGCCCGCTTGCCGAGCGCCCGCTTGCCGAGCGCCCGCTTGCCGAGCGCCCGCTTGCCGAGCGCCCGTCGGCCGGGGGCTCATCGGCCGACCTGTGCCGCGGTGCCGCGCACCCACTCCTCGACAGCCCGGGCCTGGTCGGCGGCGTCGTGCACGTCGGAGCCCCAGGGGTCCTTGAAGAAGAAGCCCAGCTCGGGCACCGGACCGCTGATCCCCGCGGCGTGCGCGAGCGCGAGCAGGCGCGCCAGGTCGAGCACGAGCGGCGCGGCGAGCATCGAGTCGTGCGCGCTCCACGTGGTCTGCAGCGTGAGCCGCGACCCGAGGAAGCCCTCGACGTGCACGTGGTCCCAGGCCACCTTGGTGTCGCCCAGGTCGGGCACGTTGTCGATGTGCAGGGGAGTGGTGTCGCTGCCGGTCAGCGCCGTCAGGCCGCGGTTCTTGCTGGCCAGCTTGCTGCGCACGGCGTCCGGGTCGGCCAGGGTGGCGCCGTCGCCCCCGCCCAGCAGGTTGGTGCCGGCCCACGAGAGCACCTTGAGGCCGCGGGCGGCGAACGCGGGCGCCAGCACGGTGCGCAGCCACGTCTGCCCGGTCTTGCCGTCCTGCCCGGCCACGGGGATGCCCCGCTCACGGGCGAGCCGGGTCAGGGCGGGCAGGCCCATGCCCGCCGACGGCGTGAACGCGGCGTACGCGGCTCCGGCAAGGATCGCCGCGTACGCCGAGACGGAGGACGCCGGCAGCACCGCGCGGGCCGGGTCTGCCAGGGCCACGAGCAGCGCGTCGACGTCGTCGTGCTCGGGTGCCGGGACCACGGGCGGCTCGGTCGAGGACAGGTCGATGACGACGACGCGCGCGAGGTCGTGCCGGTCCTGGAACGACGCGATGTCGGCAGCGAGCCGCTCGGCGACGGCCTGCTGGGACTCGGTCTGCGGGCGGTCTGCGTGCGAGCCGTCCGCGTGCGAGCCGTGCGGGTCGTAGCCGGGGCGCACCTCGGCGTCCGCCCGTTCGAGGGCGTCGTGCGTGGCGGCGAACAGGCGCGGCCCGATCATGCCGGTCTCGACCAGGCACTCCGCGCGCTTGGTCATGGTGACCGAGGAGATGTCGTGCCCGCCCACGACGAGGTCGGCGAACGCCGGGAGGCCGGCCGAGGCGAACGGCTCCCGCGCGGTGACGCAGCCCGTCGGTGGTGCCTGACCGTCGGCGATGGCCGCGAGTCCTACGGTGGCGGTGCTCGCCACCGATCCGCGGGCCCCGACGAACCAGATACCGGTCCGTGCGGTTGCGTTGTGGCGTGCAGAGGCGTGGTGCATCATCGCTCCCCAGTCCGACGACGTCGTCGCGAGCACGCTAGTCCCACTTATGGCGATTAGCAAACAAAAGTTCTGAGATCGTCGGTTGAAGAGAGATTTCCGACAAGGCCGTCGGTACCGGACCGGCCGCCACCCGGCTGCCGGACCGGCTGCCACACCCGGCCCCCGGACCGGTTGCGCACGGCATCTGGACGCCACTACCGTGCCCTGCCGCGCTGTGGCACTATGACCCGCATGAACCAGTGCCTCACCCCGAGCTCCACCCTGCGACAGGTGATCATCATTTCGTAGCGCGTCCGG
Organism: Promicromonospora sp. NPDC057488; assembly: GCF_042802395.1. NCBI lineage: Bacteria > Bacillati > Actinomycetota > Actinomycetes > Micrococcales > Promicromonosporaceae > Promicromonospora > Promicromonospora sp. NPDC057488. The sequence goes on along the minus strand of NZ_JBHVEG010000027.1, from coordinate 1,795 downwards.
CGAGAACCGCACCGGACGCGCAGACCTTCCACACCCTGGAGGGTCTTTTTTGTTGGCCTGAAGATCTGACCTCAGCCACGCAAGCCAGACACATCGTTGGGAGCATCGATGACCACCGCCTCGTTCCAGGTGTACGACACGACGCTGCGTGACGGCGCGCAGCAGGAGGGTATGAACCTCTCCGTCTCCGACAAGCTCGCGATCGCGGCGCTGCTCGACGAGCTCGGCGTCGGCTACATCGAGGGTGGCTGGCCCGGGGCGGTACCCAAGGACACCGACTTCTTCGCCCGGGCCGCCACCGAGCTGACCCTGAAGAACGCGGTGCTCGCGGCGTTCGGCGCCACCCGGCGGGCGGGCGTCCGCGCGGGCGACGACCCGCAGGTGCGCGCGCTGCTCGACGCCGCGACCCCCGTGGTGACCCTCGTCGCCAAGTCCGACGTGCGGCACGTGGAGCGCGCGCTCAGGACGACTCGGGCCGAGAACCTCGCGATGATCGGCGACACCGTCAGCTTCCTCGTGGGTGAGGGGCGCCGCGTGGTGCTGGACGCCGAGCACTTCTTCGACGGCTACCGGTTCGACCGGGACTATGCGACCAGCGCCGTCAGCGCCGCGTTCGAGGCCGGGGCCGAGGTGGTCACGCTCTGCGACACCAACGGCGGCATGCTGCCCACCTGGGTCGGCGAGATCGTGAGCGAGCTGCGGGCCGGTACCGGCGTCGGGCCGGAGCAGATGCTGGGCGTGCACGCGCACAACGACACGGGCTGCGCCGTCGCGAACTCGCTCGCCGCCGTCGAGGCGGGCGCCACGCACGTGCAGGGCACGGTCAACGGCTACGGCGAGCGCACCGGCAACGCCGATCTCGTCACGGTCGTGGCGAACCTGGAGCTCAAGGCCGGCATGACCCTGCTGGCGGACGGCGGCCTGCGGGAGGCCGCCCGGATCTCGCACGCCATCAGCGAGATCACGAACATCTCGCCGTTCGCGCGCCAGCCGTACGTGGGGGCGAGCGCGTTCGCGCACAAGGGCGGCCTGCACGCCAGCGCGATCCGGGTCGACCCCGACATGTACCAGCACACCGACCCCACGCTGGTCGGCAACGACATGCGCATGCTGGTCTCCGACATGGCGGGCCGAGCCTCGATCGAGCTCAAGGGCCGCGAGCTGGGCTTCGACCTGGCCGGTCAGGGCGAGCTGCTCTCCCGCGTCACCAACCGCGTGAAGGACGACGAGGCCGCCGGCTACACCTACGAGGCCGCCGACGCCTCGTTCGAGCTGCTGCTGCGGGCCGAGCTGGGGCAGCGGCCGGACTTCTTCACCGTCGAGTCGTGGCGCACCATCGTCGAGACCGTCCCCGCGGGCGCGGCCCCGCCGTCGGTCCACGCGCCCGACGCCGCCGCGGTGGCCGAGGCGACCGTCAAGCTCCGCGCCGGCGGCGAGCGGATCGTGACGACGGGGGAGGGCAACGGCCCCGTCAACGCGCTCGACCAGGCGCTGCGTACGGCGCTCTCGCAGGTCTACCCGGAGCTGGCCCGGTTCGAGCTCATCGACTTCAAGGTGCGGCTGCTGGACACCGAGCTCGGCACCGACGCGATCACCCGGGTGCTGACCGAGACCAGCGACGGCGAGCGGTCGTGGTCGACGGTGGGCGTGGGACCCAACGTGGTCGAGGCCGCGTGGGAGGCCGTGACGGAGGCGTACGTGTACGGCCTGCTGAAGTCGGGCGTGGACCCGCGGCCCTGAGACCACCCCGCCGAAGTAGAACCAGGGCGAAGTAGAACCGCAGCGGTTCTACTTC
>NZ_JBHVEG010000026.1:0-54365 GCF_042802395.1 Promicromonospora sp. NPDC057488 | reverse complement strand
ACTTTGCATCGAGGTCGGCACAGGCCTGTGCCGACCTCAATGCAAAGTGCCGACTTTGCGGCGCAAACTGCCGACGCCGCGCCGTCAGCGGTAGTTCGTGAACTGCAGCGCGAAGTCCAGGTCCGAGCCCTTGAGCAGGCCCATGACCTCCTGGAGCTGGTCGCGCGACTTGCTGGTCACCCGCACCTCGTCGCCCGTGATCTGGGTCTTGACGCCCTTGGGGCCCTCCTCGCGGATGATCTTGGTGACCTTCTTGGCGGACTCCCCCGCCAGGCCCTCCTTGAGGGTCGCCGCGAGGCGGTACTCCTTGCCGGACGGCTTCGGCTCGCGCTCGCCCACGTCGATCGACTTGAGCGAGATGCCGCGCTTGACCAGCTTGGTCTCGAAGACGTCGAGGGCCGCGAGCACGCGCTCCGACGAGTTGGCGACGAGGACGATGCTCTCGCCGCTCCAGGTGATCGAGGCGCCGACATTCTTGAAGTCGTACCGCTGCGAGATCTCCTTGGCGGCCTGGTTCAGCGCGTTGTCGACCTCCTGGCGGTCGACCTTGCTGACGATGTCGAACGACGAGTCGGCCATGTGTGGTGCTCCTTCTGCGTAACAACCCGGGCGCCCCTGCACGCCCGGTCGGAATCTGCTCACCGTATCCGCACCCGCCGACCGCGACGAACGCTTTGCGCGGGTGAGGTGCGGACGTTCGCGCGGACGGCGGGCGGGTGGTCTCAGAGCATCCCGGGCGGGGTGCCCCAGTCCGGGCCGGACGTCGGGCCGCCCGGGTTGTAGCCGGCGTCGGGGCCGCCCGCCATGGCCTCGAGGCGGCGGATGCGGTCCGGCATCGGCGGGTGCGTGGCGAACAGGCGGCCGATGCCGGCGCCGCGGAACGGGTTGGCGATCATCAGGTGCGACACGTTGGTCAGGTCCCGGTCCTGCGGCAGCGGGGCGCGCTGCGTGCCCTGCTCCAGCTTGCGCAGCGCCGACGCGAGCGCCAGCGGGTCGCCCGTCAGGCGGGCGCCGTCCTCGTCGGCGTCGTACTCACGGGTGCGGGAGATCGCCATCTGGATGAGCATGGCCGCGATCGGGGCGAGGAGCGCCATGGCGAGCGCCGCGAGCGGGTTGCCGCCCTCCCGGCGGTCGCCGCCGCCGAAGAAGAGCAGGAACTGCGCCAGGGCCGTGATGACGCCGGCGAGCGCGGAGGCCACCGACGACGTCAGGATGTCGCGGTTGTAGACGTGCATCAGCTCGTGGCCCAGCACGCCCCGCAGCTCGCGCTCGTTCAGGAGCTCCAGGATGCCCTCCGTGCAGCACACCGCGGCGTTCTGCGGGTTGCGGCCGGTGGCGAACGCGTTGGGCGCCTTGGTCGGCGAGATGTAGAGCCGCGGCATCGGCTGGCGCGCCGCCGTCGAGAGCTCGCGCACGATCCGGTGCATCTCCGGCGCCTGCAGCTCCGTCACCGGGTACGCGTGCATCGCGCGGATCGCGAGCTTGTCGGAGTTCCAGTATCCGTAGGCCGTGGTCACCAGCCCGATGAGCACGAAGATCCACAGAAAGCTCGACCTGGCCCCGAAGAGCGCCCAGAGCCCGAGGATCACGGCCCACATGCCACCGAACAGCGCGGCGGTCTTCAGCCCGTTGTAGTGCCTGTGCATCGCACTCCTTTCCTCCCACCCGAACGCGCCAGCCCGGCCCCGGGTTCCCCGGCGGGTCGGCGCCCCACGTGCAACTGTGCCCGGAAGACCTGAGTCTTCCGGGCACGGTTGCTGGACGTCTGCGGTGAGCAGCCTACGAGCGACGGCTGATGGTGACCATCTCGTCGCGCGGGACGACCTTGATCCGCTCGCGGCCGACGGCCTCGCCGAGCGCCCGCTCGTGAGCGTCCAGGAGCTCCCAGCCGGACCACTCGATGTAGTCGACGCCCTTGCCGGCGAGGAACTCGGTGACGGCCTCCGTGGTGCCCTGCGGGGCGGTGCGCCCGCCCGTCAGGTCGCCGGGCGCCTCGCCGTCGGCCACACCGGTGACGTCCTCGACGAGGTGCCGGATGGTCTCCGACGCGTCGGACTTGGTGTGGCCGATGAGGCCCACCGGGCCGCGCTTGATCCAGCCGGTGGCGTACACGCCCGGGACCTGGTTGCCGTCGATGTCGACGACGCGGCCCTCGCGGTTGGTGATGACGCCCTTGACGTCGTCGTACGGGATCTCCGGCAGCGAGGAGCCGAAGTAGCCGACGGCGCGGTAGACGGCCTGCACGGGCCAGTCGACGAACTCGCCGGTGCCCTTGGCGGTGCCGTCGCCCTGCAGGGCGGTGCGCTCGGTGCGGAACCCGACGACCTTGCCGTCCTCGCCGAGCACCTCGGCCGGGGCGTGCAGGAAGTGCAGGTGCAGGCGGCGCGACGCCGTGTTCTGCGCGGGGTCCTTGAGCGTCCAGTCCACCAGGGTCTTGACGACCTGCTTGGTCTGGTTGGACGAGTTGATCGCCGCCTCGGAGCCCTCGTCGAAGTCGAAGTCCTCCGGGTACACGACGATGTCGACGTCGGGCACGTGGCCCAGCTCGCGCAGCTCCAGCGGCGAGAACTTGACCTGCGCCGGGCCGCGGCGCGCGAACACGTGCACGTCGGTGACCGGGGAGGTCTTCAGGATCTCGTGCACGTTGGCCGGGATCTCGGTGGGCAGCAGGTCGTCCGCGTGCTTGGCGAGGATGCGGGCCACGTCGAGCGCGACGTTGCCGGCGCCGATCACGGCCACCTGCTCCGCCTCCAGCGGCCAGGTGCGCGGCACGTCGGGGTGACCGTCGTACCAGGACACGAAGTCCGCGGCGCCGTAGGAGCCGTCGAGGTCGATGCCCGGGACGTCCAGCTCGGCGTCCTTGATGGACCCGGTGGAGAAGATCACCGCGTCGTAGAACTGGCGCAGGTCCTCGAGCTTCAGGTCCACGCCGTAGTCCACGTTGGCGAGCAGGCGGATGTCCCCGCGGCTCAGCACCCTGTGGAGCGCGACGATGATCTGCTTGATGCGCGGGTGGTCCGGCGCCACGCCGTACCGCACCAGGCCGAACGGCGCCGGGAGGCGCTCGAACAGGTCGATGCTGACGTCGAGGGCGGACTTGGACAGGATGTCGCTCGCGTAGATGCCGGCGGGGCCGGCGCCGACGACGGCGACGCGCAAGGGTCGGGTGGTGCTCACGAAAGGGGCGCCTTCCGGTCGAGGACAAGGGAAGCGAAGGCCGCTTCCGAGTCTACCGACCGGGTAAGGCGCCCCTCACCCCCGGTTCAGGGGGTGGACGTGGGGTTCCTGTGAGAATCCTCGCGTTCCGGGCTCAACGGCCCTGTTCGCGCTCCCGCTGGACCTTGGCGGCACGACGGCGGAGGCTGGCGCGCTCGGCCGCGTTGTCCAGCGCGCCGTATCCCGCGAAGCCCAGCGCCAGCAGGCCCAGCAGGCCCGCGATCACCGCGACGGTGATGAGATCGAACGACTTGGCGAAGACGACCACGCCGAAGAGCCCGAGGCCGATCCAGAGGCTCCACCTGATGATGGTGCGATCGTCGCTCACGAGGCCCGCTCCAGCGCCGCCACCAGCCGGGGCACCTGCGTGGCGGCGTCGGCGGGCCGGCCGCTGATCTGCACCAGCGGCAGCACCTGCTGCGAGAGCCCGGCCACGGGCCGGCCCAGGTCCACCAGGGCGGACTCCAGGGCGCCCACCAGCCGGTCGGGCTGCCGCCAGGTGCCGAACCACCACACGAGCCGGTCACTACGCTCGGGGTCCTCCGCCCGGAACGTCCCGGCGGCGTCGACGTAGCTCCGCTGCGCGACAGGCCCCAGCGCGGCCACGAAGGCCACCCCGTTCCAGGCCCACACCGCGGTACGGCCGGTGATCAGGAGCGTGCGGCCGGGGAGCATGTCGGCGAGCTTGAAGCCCGGACGCACCGCGGTGATGGAGTCGACCTCGAACCGGTCGAACGGCACCACCCTGGGCTTCAGGAACGGCGCGAACGAGCCGATGAGCAGCCCACGGTCGAGCACGACCACCTTCTCCGACCCCATGTACCCGAGGATGATCCAGCCGATCACCGCCCAGGCCGGGATCAGCACGACCGCACCGACGATGCCGCCGGTACCGAGGGAGATGATCACCGTGAAGAGCACGGCGACCCCGACGGCGACCCACCACGCGGTGGGCGACGGCGGGTTGGCCTCGACATGGCGGATGCCGCCGAGCTCGGGGAGCTCGGCGGCGATCCTGCGGGCCTTGCGGGGGACGCGGTCCCCGGTGACCGAAGTCATTCCCGCAGCGCTCATGCGGCGAGCAGCTTCGCGGGGAGACCGCGGACGACGCCCGCGCCCACCTCGGTGAGCACCAGGTGGTCGTCCACGCCGTCCCGCAGGTCGCCCTGCACCGTGAACACACCGCGCGGGCCCGAGTAGACGGTCACGTTCCGGAGCGTCTCGACGCCGGCCTTGGCGACCGCCACCACGGTGACGGTCAGCGCCTCGGCGAGCTCGGGGAGGTTCGGCGCGGCGGCCTCGAACTCCGGCACGGTGTACGTGCGCGGCTTGCCGGCCATGATCGCGGCCGAGGTGGGGTCGAGGTACTGCTCCAGCCGCTCGCCGAGGAAGGCCTCGGGGTACACCGAGTAGGTGTGGTGGCCACTGGTGGCGACCTCCTCCTCCAGGATCCCGTAACCCTCGTGCACGTAGCAGAACACCCAGTGCCGGCCGAGGGTCGTCACGCGCTCCGCGGAGATGATCGCCTGGGCGGTCCGGCGCAGCACCAGCGTGCCGGTGAGCTCGGGGATCGCGTCGATCCCGACCTCCTGGCCCTCACCGCGGCTGGCGGGCACCACGTAGCCCTGGCCGAGGAGCGCACGGAGCGCCACCCTGCCGACGAGCTCCTTGTCGACGTCGCCCTGCGCGTCGAGCCACGGGAGCGGCGTGGGCTGGACGGCCTGGACGCCGTCGAGCACCATGACCTGCTCGTCGGTCAGGTTCACGATCCCGACCGGCTTCCCTTCCTCGGCACGCCCGAGCACGGCGATGGCCGCCTCGTAGTCCGCCTTGGTGAAGTTCATCGTCTGCTCGCTCAACTGAACAGCCCTCCTACGAAGTCGCCGGCGGCCGAGAGGCCGTCGCCGACCGCGTCGCCTACGTCGGATACGACATCCCCTGCCGCGTCTGCAATGTTACCGACGGCATCACCCGCCGCGTTCCAGCCGGCGCTGATCCCGCCGCCCACCCAGTCCGCAGCTCCGGTGACGGCGCCCGAGATCGAGTCCCAGTTGTCGTACACCAGGTTGCCCAGGGCCCAGGCACCCGCGACCACGCCGGCGCCGACGGCGATGCCGACGCCCACGGGGCCGAGCATCGCCGCGCCACCGAGGGCGATCGCGATACCGCCCGCGCCACCGACGACCGACAGGCCACCCATGACCCGGTCGACGCCGCCCCGGACGCCGTCGTACTGGGTGTTGAACATCTGGTTGAGACCGCCGACGACGCCGAACACGCCACCGGCGGTGCCCGCCACGCGCGCGATGGTGCCGGCGGAGCTCGCCAGGCCGACCATGTTGCTCATCTTGCCGATGAGCCCGAAGTCCTCGGCGAGGCCGAGACTGGCCGCCGTGCGCCCGACGAGACCACCCGCGCCACGGTAGACGTCCGCCGTCGCGTCGGCGATCTTCGCCGCGTCCCCGAGGCGGGTCGCCGACACCAGACTCGTCAGCGCGGATCCCGTCTTGATCGCCTTCCAGGCGGCCAGCCCGAACCCGACACCCTTGGCCCCGAGCATCCCGGCCAGGCCGAGACCGTCCCAGTTGAAGCCGCTGTCGCTCGCCCCGGCGACGTCGGTGCCACCGGTGCCACCGCCGATGCCGGAGTAGTCGCTCGACGTCTGCTCCTGCGCGTCGGCGTTGGACCGCACCTTGCCGGCCACCTCGCCCAGCGCGGCCGCCGTCTCCCGGAGCCGCACCAGATGGCTGCCGCTCCACTCCTGTCGGAAGCCCTCGGCGTCCGGCCCGCTCCAGCCGCTGTCCTGCGGGACTGCCGACTCCACGGTGGTGACGATGGTCTCGAGCCGGTCGCTACCTTCGTCAAACTTGTCCGCAAGCAAACGCAGCGCCTCGATATCGGCGCCGACCATTCCCCCGCTCACTTGGTTCTCCTCACGTCCCGCCGGTGACGGCGTCGGGCCTCGCCTGGGTACAACCGAGAATTCTTTTGTCCTTACGACTCAAGGGGTGCGGGCCGTAGTCGGTCCCGCACCCCTTGGTACCGGCCCCTTGTCGGGGCCAGGCCTCTGGAAGAGGCTCGAGCTCGATCAGTACGCGCTCGAGGTCTCGTCCTGCATCTGAGCGTTGTTGTCGGCCGTCGTGCCGTACTGCTCGAGCGCCGCGGCGATCTCGTTGAGCTTGGCGGCGTGGGTACCGTCCCACTCCTCCTGGAACTGGACGGCGTCCTGACCGTTCCACTGGGTCTGGCCCATCTGGCTCGTGATCGTGGTCACGACCTGACGCACGCCCTCGGCCTGCGTACGGAGCGTGTTGGCGAGGCTCCGGACTGCCTCGACATCAAGACCGAAAACGTTGCCACCCTCTGCGACCATGTCAAGCTCCTTTGTCTGTGGCTGCCCCCTCGGACAACCTCCGTTTCTGCGACGTCACGAACTATTCCATGGCCCGTGACGTCGTGGAATGGGGAGGACTCCCCATGCCCCGTCACCCTGGGAGGGCGACGTGGATCTTGGTTGCGCGGCCCGCCGTGACGAGGAACCCGCGCCCCGGCGGGAAGTCCTTGCGGCGGATGCGGCCGAGCGGGGTGTTCATGAGCGTCTCGCCGTCCGAGTCCCCCGGGGTCAGGAGGAGGCCGTTACGGCCGGACTTGAACGGGCCGGCGAGCGTGAACGCCTTGCTCCACGTGGACGACTCCGACTCACCGATGACGAGCTGGTCCTTGCGGGACGCGAGCTTGACGAAGGCCTCCATCGGCTTCTCCGCGGGCGTGCCCGTGAGCTCGGTGTAGTTCTCGATCATCACGGTGAGGGTACCGGGGGCCAGCCGATCGCTCTCGAGGGCCGCGGTGAGGTCCTTGAGGGTCTCGACGATCTCCTCGGGGCTGGGCGCCGACATGTCCCACAGGTCCATGACGGACAGGCTCGACCGCCGCGACGACAGGTAGACGAGGCGCCCGCTGCCGGCCCGGCGCAGGGCCGTCGCCAGCGTCACGAACGCCGTCGTGCGACCCGAGCCGGGCGGGCCCGCCAGCATGAGCGGGCCACGCATCGGCAGGCCGATCGGGGCGATGTCCAGGTCTCGAAGACCGATCGTGGCCAGCTCCGCCGAGCGCTGGGGCAGCTGCTCCAGCGTGAACGACTCGGGCAGCCGCTCGACGCCGGGCGCCTGGGGCACCCCGCCGACCGAGCGCATGGTCTGCTCCAGGCGTGCGAGCTCGCGCGACTGCACGGCACCGTTGGAGTCGCCGCCGAGCACGGCGATCTGCGCCTCCTGGCCGTGCATGATGGCGCGGCCCGGCGCGGACGCCGGGGTCAGGACGTCCTTGGCCACGTTCAGCATCACGTAGTCGTCCTCCTTCGCCATGCGGTGCACGATCCGCTTCTGCACCGTGGAGGCCAGCGACGGCGGCACGGAGACGGCGCGGTCGCCGCTCATGACGAGGTGGATGCCGACGGGGCGGCCGTCGGTCGCGAGCTGCGTGAACGTACCGAAGATCGAGAAGCCGCGGGCCGTGATGTTCTCGTAGGCGTCGCGGAACGCGCCGATGCCGTCGACGAGCACGATGATGCGCGGCTCGTCGGGCTTGTTCGCCAGGCGGCGGTACTCCTCGATGGTCGAGGCGCGCACGGCGGCGTAGCGGTCGGCCCGCTGGTCCAGCGTGTCGCGCAGGCGGCGCAGGAGACGACCAACGCGCTCCTCGTCGTCGCCCGCGATGATCGCGCCGACGTGCGGCAGGTTCTCCAGCATCGACAGACCGCCGGAGCCGCAGTCGATGCCGTAGACCTGCACGGGGCCGCCGCGGTGCGTCAGGCCCGCGGAGACCGCGATGGTGCGCATCGTGGTGCTCTTGCCGGTGCCACCGGTGCCGTAGATGGCGAGGTTGCCGTCGCTGTCCGGCTCGTAGTGCACGGTCGGCTGGGCCTGGGCCGGCGGGTTGTCCAGCACGCCGAGCACGAGCTGGGAGTCGGTGCGCCGGTTGGGCAGCAGCGCCAGGTCGTACGTGGGCGCCAGCTCCGGCAGCCACGGCTTGCGGGGCGTCGGGACGCCCGCGTCGTTCGCCGCACGACGGATCGTGCTGACCACGCGCGCGATGTCGTTGGGGCCGGGGTCGCGGTCCTCGATCACCTCGGGCGCGGGGAGCTCCCAGCGGCGGCCGGTGCCGAAGTCCATCTCCTCGATGTCCAGCGACGACCGCTCGGGCTCGTCCGTGGTCCAGCCACCGGCGTAGCCGGTCTGGAACGTGGTGAGCCGGCCGGGGCCGGTCTTCGCGGCGCCACGGCCCGGGATCGACGGCGAGAAGTGCGCCGCCATCTCGTCCCCGAGCACGTCCTTGGAGTCGTGCTCGTCGGCCATGCGCAGCGCGATGCGCAGGTTCGTGTTGGCCCGCAGGTTGTCCTTGATGACACCGGCGGGGCGCTGCGTCGCCAGGATCAGGTGCAGGCCGAGCGAGCGGCCACGCTGGGCGACGTCGACGACGCCGTCCACGAACTCCGGGACCTCGCCGACCAGGGCCGCGAACTCGTCGACGACGATGATCAGGCTCGGCGGCGCCTCGGGGTCGCCCGTGCGCTCCAGGGACGCCAGGTCCTTGGCCTTCTTCCGGTTCAGCAGGTGCTCGCGGTAGTGCAGCTCCGCGCGCAGCGAGGACAGCGCGCGCCGCACGAGGTGCGGCGACAGGTCCGTCACCAGGCCGACGGTGTGCGGCAGGTTGACGCAGTCGGCGAACGCGGCGCCACCCTTGTAGTCCACGAACAGGAACGTCACGCGGTCGGGGCTGTGCGCCGCCGCCATGCCGAGCACCCAGGACTGCAGGAACTCCGACTTACCGGCACCGGTGGTACCGCCCACGAGGGCGTGCGGGCCCTGGGTGCGCAGGTCCAGGTGGAACGGCTCCACGCCGTCGTGCCCGACGAGCGCGCGCAGGTTGGTCGGGGTCTTGCGCCGGACCGGCGGCGAGCCGTCGCGCGGGGTGAGGGACAGGTTCTCCCGCCACCGCTCGATCACGCCGCCCGAGTCCTTGCCGAGCTCGGTGCCGGCCAGCGACAGGTACGAGACCGCCCGCGGCAGGTCCGACTCGTCGTCGGTGGGCGCGCCGATGTCGACCACCGGCGACAGGATGCGAGCCACCTCGCGGGCGGTGCCGAGGTCGGCGACGTCGCAGCGCACCGGGTAGGCGAGCTGGCCGTAGTGCACCTCGCCCGTCATGGCGCCGTTGTCGCTGGAGTTCGGGTCCAGCAGCACGAACGTGCGGCAGGCCGCGGGGAGCTGCTCGACCGTGGGCGCGATCCAGACCACGTGGACGCCGGCTGCGGCGCCGTGCTCGATCAGGCGGACGAGCCGGGCCCGCTCTACCGGGGCGTCGTCCTCGACGAGGACGACGACGGACGGCAGCACGGGCGTGGGCGGCGGGTCCGTGCGGGCTTTCTCGGCGTCGAGCTCGCCCACGAGGGCCGCGTTGCCGTCGAGGCTGACGCCCCGGGCCTCGACGAGCTCCTCGAGCCGGGTCAGCAGGGAGAGGCCGGACGCCGGGTCGTCGGCCAGGTGGTCCGACGCGCCGAGCGGGCTGTGCGGCGAGCCCGTGTGGGGCAGCCACTCGAGCCACTCCCAGTCGGCCCGCGAGCGCGCGGAGGTGAGCGCGGTGACGACGAGCTCGGCCGGCGAGTGGAGCGCGACGAGCTGCAGCAGCACGGAGCGGCCCACGGGCTCGACCACGCCGCTCGGCCCGGCGATGCCGACGTTGCCGCCGTGCCGGAACCCGGCACCCATGGGCACGTCGTGGATGGTGAGGCACTGCTCCTGCAGGTCCAGCACCCGCTGCCAGTGCTCGGGGATCGCGTCGTTCTCGCGCGGCTCGTCGAACAGGGTGCGGGCGGGGCCCGAGCCGAGCCCGAACCGCACCGAGAGGAAGCCGCGGTGCTCGGGGCGGTGGGTCCACATGAGCCCGCCGAGCCGGCGCACGGCGTCGAGGGACTCCACGAGGGAGGGCAGCTCCGCGAGCCGGACGGCCCGCTCGACGGCGTGCGTGCGGTCGATGCGCTCCGACGTCGCGACGACGGCCTGCTCGAACTGCTCGGACGCCTCCCGGAACTGCCTCTTGCCGAAGATCTTCCGGTCCATCCACATCCCGAACATCATCACCGGGCTCATGAACATGAAGATCAGCGAGATCGGGTTGCGGGTGACCGAGTACATGACGGCGCCCATCGCCATCGGCGCGAGCATCATCAGCCACGGCAGGCGCTGCGGCTGCGGGGGCTTGGGCGGCTTGGGCGCCTTGATCTTGATCTCGCCGAACCGGGTGACCACGCGCGGCGACCGGTTGAACTCGACGACCGGGCTGGTCGGCGCGATGTTCGTCGACCGGTGCAGCGCCACCACCGAGAGCGTGGTCTCGCCGAGGGTCACGGTGTCGGACGACGTCAGCACGGCGCGCGTCATCCGCTTGCCGCCCATGACCAGGCCGTTGGCCGAGGCGAGGTCGTGCAGCTCGATGGACTCGCCCACGACCACGCGGGCGTGCCGCTTGGAGACCTGGCCGTCCTGGAGGCGGATGTCCATGCCCCGGTCGCGGCCGATGTAGGACGTGCCGACCGGCAGCGGGAAGTCGCGCCCGGCGTCGGGCCCGTCGAGGACGCGCAGCTGCGCGACGGCGGTGCCGCGGTCCTGCCCCGGGTTCACGAACTGGTCGGAGACCCGGACGATCGATACCACGGACCCGGAGCGCAGCCCCGCCTGGACCAGGTCGCTGGTGGGGGTCAGCACGCGGCCGCTGGTGAAGCTCGTCGACCCGTCACCGACGACCTGCAGGGACAGGTTCTCGGGCGCCGGGGCGCCGTTGCGGGTGGGGTCGCCCGAGAAGAGGGCCTCGGCCACGTCGCGCACCGTCGCGGTGGCGTCGGCGGTGACCGCGACGTTCACGCCGGACTCGTCGGGTCTGTTCAGCGTCAGCTTGATGCGCACGTCAGGCGTCGTCCTTCAGGTCGAGAAGTGGAAGGTCTGCGGGAGTCACCAGGCGGGAGGCGACCGCGTACTCGACGAGCCGGGCACGCCGGTTCGTGGCGAGCACCCCGGGGCCGCCGCGCAGTCCCTTGACGCCGATGCGGTCGAGCTTCTCGCAGACGTTGTCGAGCTTGCGGTTGAACCGGGTGGTGGCCCAGCCCAGCCGGCGAGCCGCGTCCGCGCTGGACGGGATCTCGCTCAGGCCGGTGCCCTCGCGGCGCAGCATGGGCTCGGCGAGCACCACGATGAGCTGCTTCTGGCTGGTGGTGAAGCTGATGGCGCCGATGGTGGTGGCGCCGGTGTCGGGGTCCTCGGAGCGGACCTCGTGGTACGGGGCGTCCGTGAGCTGGGCGGTCAGCTCGTAGGTGGTGGGGCCGGCCGTGAAGACGATCGAGGTGGTCGGGAAGACGATGGGCAGGCGGTGGCCGGGCGGGAGCCACGACTGCACCCCGCCGCCCGCGTCGCAGACCGTCGCGGAGATCAGGGAGCCCACGTTGGAGAGCCACCAGATCCCGTCCTCCTGCGTCAGGCGCAGGAAGCGACGGTGCAGGTAGGGGTTGTCGTCGATCGCGAGGTCGCCCTCGCGGCCCACGTCGAACCCGTCCGCTGCCTGCGCAGGATCGAACCACTCGCCACAGAACTCCAGCGCGAGATCGCCCACGTCGTCCTCTCCCCCTGTCCCTGTCCGCCGGCCGGCCGGCCGGAGTCCGTCAGTCGAGCTCGACGCACGCCTGCGTCACCTGCGCCGAAGGCTTGCCGGAACGCACGACGACTACCTCGAGACACGTCCGCTCACCCTGGAGCCGGGCCACGGTCACGGTGGTGCCGACGGCGGGCTCGTAGCGGCTCTGCTCGGTGGCCGACAGCACACGGTACCCGTACTCGTCGCCCTCCTCACTGGATTTCGGCGGCTCCCAGGTGAAGACGGCGTTCTTGCCCTCCGCCTTGCCCACCAGCTCACGGACCGGGGGCACGTACCCGACGCCGGGCGCGGGCGGCGGGTCGCCGGCGACCGTCGTGGTCTGCTCCGCCTCGGGCTCCCCGGCGCCGGGCTTCAGCGCGATCCAGCCCACGACGAGCACGGCCACCAGCACGACCGCGCCGGCGATCAGCGCCACGGTGCTCCACGGGGACGACTTCTCGGGCTCGGCCGCCAGCGGCTCCTCGGCGGGGGCCTCGGGCCCGCGCGTCCGGTGCACCGTCTCCTCGACGGCCGGGGCGTTCCACCCGACCGCGGCCACCGGCAGGTCGACGGCGGGCACGGTCGTCGACCGGCCCGTCGCGGTGCCACCCTGGGGCGCCCAGCCGGACGTGCCCTGGGTGGCGGGCGCGAAGCTGCCCGACGACGTCCCGGCGCCGCCGGTGGACGACGGCCCGGGGGCAGGTCGCTGCCCCGGGTCGATCGCCGTGACGTTCTTCAGCCGCGTGCCGTCGTCGTCCTCTTCCTCCTCCGCGACCGCACCGGTCTCGTCGAGGAGGTCGATGGGGGTCATGTCGCGCGCCAGGCCCACCTGGACCTGCTGCAGCGCGCGGGCGAACGCAAGGACCGACGGGTAGCGCGAGGAGGGGTGCTTGGCCATCGCGATGCGGAGCACCTGCTCCAGCGACGGCGGCACGTCGTTGCGCCCGATGGGCGGCAGCGGCGCCTGCTCGATCCGCGCGACCAGGTCGGCCGACGTGTTGGAGCCGCCCGGCACCTCGAACGGGGTGCGCCCGGCCAGCAGCGTGTAGCAGGTGGCGGCCAGGGCCCAGACGTCCGTCGTCTTGCCCGCCACGGGCGGGTCGCCGAACGACTCCGGCGGGGACCACGGGATGGACATGCCCTCCGCGGCGGAGGCCTGGTCGACCGTCGACGAGATGCCGAAGTCGGTGAGCGCCGGGTGCCCGAACTGCGTCACCAGGATGTTGGCGGGCTTGAGGTCGCGGTGCAGGATGCCGAGCCGGTGGGCGGTCTCGACCGCGCCGGCGATCTGGATCGTGGTCCGCAGCGCCTCGGCCAGCGAGAAGCGCTCCGACCGGTACCGCGCACCCAGGTTGGGGCGCGAGCAGTACTCCATGGCCAGGTACGGGCGGCCGTCGTCGGCGACGCTCGCCTCGTACATGGTCACGATCGAGGGGTGGTTGCCCAGGACCGCCATCAGGTCGGCCTCGGAGTCGAACGCCACCCGCTGGGCGTCGCTCGCGTGCTCCTTGAGCAGCACCTTGACGGCGACCAGCCGCTTGGGTCGCTGCTGCTCGTAGAGGAACACGTCCGAGAAGCCGCCGGAACCGATCAGCTTCTTGTACTCGAACCCGGCGATCTGGGGCGGCGCGGAAGGCGCACGCTTGCTGCTCACAACACTCCTTCTTCGATGGTGGAGGGGTACTCGTCCGTCGAGGCCCTCACCAGATGCCCTCGAAGGTCAGGGTCGCCCCGTCGCCCAGGTCCACGACGTCGCCCTCGACCACGATCACCTTCTCGTTCGGGTGCAGCCGCCGGGGCTGCTGCCCCGGGCGCAGGAGGGTGGTCCCGTTGGTGGTCGCGAGGTCCGCGACCAGCACGTGCCACTCCTCGAGGGTGATCTCGACGTGCGACCGCGAGATGTCCTGGTCCGGGCTGGCCACGGTGACCAGGCGCGGCGTGCGGTCCGCAGACGCGTTGTTGGTGCGCGGACGGCGGCCCACGACGACCGGGCGGTCCAGCTCGACGACCTGCGGGCCCCCGATGCCGGGCTGCACGCCGCCGGTGACGAGCATCTGCCCGAGCGACGGGCGCGGCACCTGCTCGGCGTCGCCGCCGAGCTCGGCGCCGCAGGTGCGGCAGCGGTCGTGCGTGGGCGGGTTGGGGTGCCCCTCGGGGCACAGCAGGCCCAGGATCTGCGGCCCGCCCGGCAGGATGCCCGCCGAGAACTTGGGCACGACGGCGCCCGCGGCCTTGCGGAGCGCGGCGATGTCGGACGACATCATGGTCTGGCCGTCGTGGTCGTCCAGGGGCACGTCGGCCGGGGAGTCCCCCACCGAGGCGGCCCGCTGCGCGGCGCCCGGGGTCACGCCCGGGGGCGGCTCCGCCGGGCTCAGCGTGCTCGGCGGGGTCCAGCCGCCCGGGATCCCGGAGATCAGTGAGTCCCCGGCCTGTTCCGGCTGCAGCGGCGGCTCCGGCACGGGCGGGGGCGACGGCACCGGCGGCGGGGCGGGCGCCTGCTCCGCGGCCGCCGCCTCCTCCTCCGCCTCGTCGTCGTCCTCGCCCTGCCGCACCGCGGCGTCCTCGACCCGGCGCATCACGGTGTCGCCGAAGAGGTGGCCGTAGTCGTCGTCGGCGCCGAACTGCGTGGCCTCGTCGACCTCGGTGCGCGGCTGCTCGGGGGCGCTCACGGTGCCCAGGCCGAGCAGCGGGGCGGGCTCGGGGGCGGCGTCGGGCTCCGGCTTCGCGTCCGGCCCGGGCCGGTCGCCCGGCCCCGCCTTCGCGTCGGGCTCGCCGCCGAGCAGGGGCACGTCGAGCGCGCCGGGCACGATGGTCTCGCTGGACGGCTGGCCACCGAACCCGAAGATCGGCACGCCGCGCACGGGCGCGGGGGCCGGCTCGGCCTTCGCCGCCGGGACCGCGACCGGGGACGCCGGAAGCTCGGGCGCCGCGGCGACCTCGACCAGCGTGCGCCGCAGGGCGCTCGCCCGGACCACCGCGGCCTGCACCGGGTACTCCTCGTCGGCGGGCGCCTCGTCGGTGGTGACGGCGAACGACGTCGGGCCGTCGACGACGCGCTCCGACCACGTGACGACGCCGGCACCGGTCACCTCGACCGGGCCGCCGGCGCCCTCGGCGCTCACCACGACCTTGACGCCGGTACCGCGGACGGCGACGTGCGCCGCCGTCGCCGGCTCGCCCCCGGAGAGCGAGACCACGGCGAACGGCGGCGTCTCCGCCAGGCCGCCGGCGGCCAGCACACCGAGGGTCGCGGCGACCCCGCCGTCCGGCCGGTCGAGCGCCGTCCAGAGCGCGTCGACGACGCCGGCGGGCGCGGGCCCGGGCAGCACGACCACCGTGTTGTTGCGGACCACCACCCGCGCGGAACCCTCGCTGTAGTGCACCGTCATGTCAGACCCCCTGGCTTCTTGCTTCGTGCTCTTCTCGCGGCAGGGTGTCCTCGTCCATCTCGGCCCCCGCCCGTGGCGCTGTCGACGAGCCTAAGGTCTCGTGGTCCACGCCGGTCACGTCGACCACGACCACCGTGATGTTGTCCCGGCCACCGGCCTGGATCGCGGCGTTGACCAGGTACCCGGCGGCTCGCTCCGGGTCCGGCTGCTCCAGCAGGATCGTCGTGATCTGCTCGTCGGTCAGCTCGCCCGTGAGTCCGTCGGAGCAGACCAGCACGCGGTCGTGCAGCGTGACCGGGATGTACCGGAAGTCGGCGCGGACGTCGTCCTGGGCGCCGAGGGCCCGCGTGATGACGTTCCGCCGCGGGTGGCTGCGGGCCTGTTCCATCGTGATGGTGCCCGCGTCCACGAGCTCCTGCACCTCGGAGTGGTCCACGCTCACCTGCGTCAGCACGCCGTTGGACAGGATGTAGGTACGCGAGTCGCCGACGTTCACGAACAGCCAGTACGGCACGTCCTCGCGCTCGTCGACCAGCACACCAGTCAGGGTGGTGCCGGGCGCGTTGCCCGAGTCCGTCTCGATGGCGCGGACCCGCTGCTGGGCGATCTCGAGGAACGCCTCCACCAGGGCCGGCTCGACCTTGTCGATGTCGGCGAGACCGCTGATCGCGGCCAGCGCCTCCGCGCTGGCCACCTCGCCCGCCTCGTGGCCGCCCATGCCGTCGGCCACGAAGAACACCCGGCCGGTGGCCAGGTATCCGTCCTCGTTGAGGGACCGACGACGACCCTGGTGCGAGGCCGCACCCCAGATCGTCGTCAGCCCCTGCTCCTGCTGGGTCATGCCCTGGACTCGTCGGCGTGCACGACCAGACGGCGGTCCCCGACGTGGATGGTCGAACCGACCGGCACCCGGACGCGCGCGCCCGGCTCCGCGACCTGCGGCGAGCGGCCCGGCGCCGAGACGACCGTGCCGTTCGTGGACCCACGGTCCGTCAGCCACAGCCCCGCCGAGTCCACACCGAGCTCGGCATGGTTCTTGGACACCGAGCGGGTCGGGTCGTCCACGCGCACGAGGATGTACCCCGTGCCCCCGGACGCCTGCGGGTTGCGGCCCACCAGCGCGGGACCGTCGATGACGCGGCGCTCGCCCGACTCGAGCTCGATCGCCACCGTCACGGTGGCGGCGGGCTCGAGGATCGGCGCCTGCATCCGCGTGGCGTCCGAGAACTCGTCGGACTGCGGCGGCAGGGTCGGCTGAGCCGGCTGGGCCGGCGTCGGCTGGACGGGCGCGGGTTGGACCGGGGCCGGCTGGGCCGGGGCCTGCTGCGCGGGCGCGCCAGGCTCCTGGCCCGCGGGCCAGGTCTTGGTCGGCCAGGCCGAGCCGGGCTGCTGGGCCGGCTGCTGCGCCGGCTGCTGAATCGGCTGGACCGGCTGCTGCTGCGCGGGCTGCTGGTACGGCTGCTGCTGATAGGGCTGCTGCTGAGCCGGCTGGGCCGGCGGCTGCTGCTGGACCGGCTGCGCGGGCGGCGCGCTGGGCGCGCTGCCCGGGATGCCGGTGATCAGGCTGTCGCCGCCCGCGGCCGGGGCGCCCTGGGCGGGTGCCTGCGGGAACGCCCACGGGTCGGGCGCCGCGACGGGCGGCTGCGCCGGGGCCTGCTGGCCCGCGGGAGACAGCGGCGGGAGCTGCGGCGAGCCGTACTGCCCCTGGGCGGGGGCGGCCGGCGCGGTGGGCCGCACCGCGGGCTTGCCCGGCGCCCGGGGGCCGGACGCCACCGGGGTGAGCCCGGTGCCCGGGACCTGCGGGGCGCGGATGTCGATGACGACGGACCGGGCCGCCTTGTCCTGCCAGCCCTGCACCTTGCCGCCCTTGTCCCAGAGCGGGCTGAGCAGCACCACGATCTGGCCGACGACGAACACCACGGAGCCCGCGGCGAGCACGAGCACGCGCAGCAGCTCGCGCACGAACCCGATGGGCCCGCGGTCCTCGGCCGACACCGTGCGCAGCCCCATCGCCGAGTTGCCGATGGTGCGGCCGGTCCGGGACTCCCAGATCCACATGGAGAGCTGGAACAGGAACGCGACGAGGCCGCCGAGGAGGTAGACCCGCATCACCTGGGCGGCGATCTCGGCCGCCTGCTCCTGCGACACCACCACGAGGCCCGACGGGATGTCGATCAGCGCGATGCCGATGGCCGCCACGATGCCCATGAGCACACCGGCGATCGCGCCGTCGATGAGCCAGGCCACGAACCGCTTGCCGACGCCCGCGTAGGGCGCCACCAGCGGCGGCGGCACGGACCCCGCCCTGGGGATCTGCGTCGCCGTGTACACCTCCACCTCGGTGGTGATCGGTGGCCGGCTCTCCACCAGCGGCACCGAGCCCGAGCCGTTCCGGGCCGCGGCGGCCGCGGCCGCCGCCTGTACCTGTCCCTGCGGCACCTGGGCCGGCTCCGCGACCGGCCGCCCCGTGCGCGGGAACTCCCGTCCGCACGCGGCGCAGAACGGCGCACCCGCTCGCTGGGTCGACCCGCAACCAGCGCAGACCACGTCCGTCATCAGCTCTCCTTCTTCCGCCGGGACCCGAGTCCCCCGAGTGCCGCGAGGACTCCGCGACCACCGCCCACACGCGCCCAGACGGACCGCAGCGACAACGCCGCGCGCACCCTCCGTCGCGTACTCAGGTTGGAGCGTAGCCCGCCCACCAGCTCGTCCACCTCGGCCCAGAAGGTATCGACGTCGGCCTGGGTCGGCTCACCGCGTCCGAAGACCGACGCGTCCGCCCGGTGGGCGAGCGTGAGGGTCGAGGGGACCTGGTGCGCACCGGCGATGACGCCGGCGCCCTCGCGCCGGGTCGCGCCCGGCGGGACGGTCGTGCCGAGGTCGGTGACGACGTCGACCACCTCGTGCCAGCCACCGCTGATCCGGTCGGCAGGCTGCTCCGCTGTGCGGCGGGCCGTACGACGCCGGGCCTTGTAGGCCAGGATCGCGATGATCGGGCCCGCGATGACGAGCAGCGGGATGCCGACCGCGAGCAGGATCAGACCGAGCAGGCCCCAGTCGAAGGGGTCGTTCTCGGCATCGTCCTTCTTGTCGTCCTCCACGCTGCCGGCCTTCGCCTTGTCCGGCTCCTCCGGCGGCTCCGGGTCCTGGAGCACGGGCGGCTTGGGCACCTGCTCGCTCTTGGGCTCGGGCTGGATCTGCGGCTTCTCGTCCGGGACGGCGTCGATCGGCACCCAGCCGTACTCCTTGTAGGGCACCTCGATCCAGGCGTGCACGTCCTCGCCGACCACCGTCCAGGGCTCACCCTCCTGGTAGTCGCTGTCCTTGTCGGGGTAGAAGCCCATGACCACGCGGGCCGGGATGCCGGCCTGCCGCGCCATGAGGGCGAGCGCGACGGCGAACTGCTCGTCGTCACCCACCATCTTCTCCTCCTCGACGAGCGTGTCGATCCGCTCCGCCGAGTGGCCCGGACGCGACGGCACCTCGCCGTCGAGCCCGCTGGACAGCACGCCCGAGGCCTGCAGGGCGTCACGGATGTAGAACAGCTTGGTCGCGGGGTCGGTCTCCTCGCCCGTGAACTGCGTCGCCTTGGCGGGCAGGCCCGCCGGCATCGCGGTCGGCTCGGTCTCCGGCAGGTCCGCGTCGCTGATCTCGGCCTTCTTGAGGACGTCCTCGTCCGGCGTCTCGGGCATCAGCACGTTCAGGCGGTACGTGTCGCCCTTCCGGAGGCCCGCGGTGGTGAGCGCGGTGAGCGTGTCCCGGTTGTAGTAGGTGCCGTCCGTCTGTGCCTCGGCGTTCGCGCCGGTCCACTCGATGCCGGTGAGCTTGCCGATCTCCGGGACCCAGACGCCGCTGTACCCCGAGACGGTGATGTCGATCGGCGTCGGCGTGACCTTGGAGCCCGTCGCGATCTCCTCGCCGACGCGCGTGTACACGCCGGTGTCGCCGCCGTCGCCGGCCGCGTCGTAGACGACGCCGTCGTAGCGGTCGAGGGTCGCGAGCCGCACGCGGCCGCCCTCGGGCAGGTTGCTCACCGTGAACAGCTCGTCCTCGCGGGCGTCCTTGGCGTAGTGCCGGAACGCGACCAGGGGGCTGGTGAACTGGTGGATGTCGAAGGGCGGGACGACCGTCTCGCGGAGCACCGTGCGGGGCTGCTGCGGCATGATGATCGGCGCCGTGAAGCCGGCGGCCAGCGCGGCGACGCCCAGGATCGTGGCGCCCGTGCGGACCCGGTGCCAGCGCAGGCGGCGCGTGGCCTCCCGGCTGGCCTCCGTGGAGATCGAGTGCGTACCGACGCGCGCCTCCATGACGCGCACCGCGCCCCACAGGAGCGCGGCGATGGCGATCACGAGGCCCTGGACGATCGGCATGGCGGCGTCGACCGTGCCGAGCAGGATCACGCCGACAAGGGCGACGATGATCGGCACCACGGCCCAGACGGCGTGCTTGGCGCGCCAGGCGATGGTGCCCGCGATCAGCGACACGATCAGCATGAGCAGGAACGGGACCACCCCGAGGTCGGGGAACGACCGCATGGGGGGCGTGGTGGTGATGAACTGCTTCCAGCCCTGCACGGAGCCGAGCAGCAGCTCGCGCACCGTGTCCAGGGTGGGCACGACGCCGGCGATGGTCGTGTGCGGCAGGGCCAGCGCGCCGCCGAACAGGACGTAGGCCACCACGGCGAGCGCGGTCACGACGACGGCCGGGAAGCGGCGCCAGGCGCCCACCCAGGCCACGGCGAGGCCGACGACGGCGCCGCCGACCGTGGGCAGCAGGTAGCCGAGCGAGCCCCAGACCGGGCCGAAGCCGACGGCGACGGCCCCGAGCATCACGACGAGCGCCGCGACGTCGACCAGGGCGAACCTGGTCAGGGCACGCGGCTGCTCGGCCTCCTTGCGGCGGGTGGTGCCCCGGCCGGTGCCGGTCCGGTACCCGGTGCCGGTGCCGTAGGGCGGCTGGTTGCCCTGCGCGGCCCCTCCCCTCGGGAGGTTGCCGCGGGTGTTCTCGTCACTCATGCGTCGCTCATCTTCTTCAGCGCAAGGGGCAGGTCGCCGAGGCGGCCCAGGGTGAGCACGCCCAGCTCCGCGATGGAGTGCCGGCCGAGGGAGGCCCCCGGCACGCACTGGATGGCCATGACCTGCACGCCGGCGGGCACGCGGGCCGAGGCCGCACGCAGCTCGGTGGGCGTGACCATGCTGCCGACGATGAACGCGATCACCGAGAAGTCGGCGGCGGCCATGCTGGCGGCGCGGGCGAGGTCGACCAGCTTGGACTTGCGGGACTCGAGCTCGATCCGCGACAGGTCGTCCATGAGGCGCGTGCGGTGGTCACCGTGCAGCGTCGCCTCGTTGACGAGCACCGTCACGCCGCGGTCCTCCTTGATGGCCTGCAGGCCCAGGGAGCCGCACACGCTCACGGCGAGCTCGAACTCCTCCTCGTTCGCGTAGTCCTCGGCGCGCGTGGACAGCAGCACCGCGAGGTGCGAACGCCGGGTCTCCTCGAACTGGCGCACCATGACCTGGCCGGTGCGCGCCGTCGTCTTCCAGTGGATGTGCCGGCGGTCGTCGCCCGGCACGTAGTCGCGCAGCGCGTGGAAGTTCACGTCGGCGTTGGTGATGTCGTTGGTGACGCGACCCTCGAGGTCCTTGAGGAACCCCGTCGAGGAGCCCGTGAGGTTCTTGACGCGCGGGTGCACGAAGACCTCCTGCTCTCCTGTCCACGTCATCTCGCGGCGCAGCAGGCCCAGCGGGTCTGCGCGCACGGACTTGACCGGGCCGACCGTGATGACGCTGCGGCGCCGGGTCGGGATCGTGAAGATCTCCTCGTGCGTGCCGCCGCCCTTGAGCCGGGGCACGGGGAACGCCGCCGTGCCGGTGCCGACGGGGAGCTCCATCACCGACGGCAGCAGCGGCCGGTTCGACGCGTTGCGCACGTCGAGGCGCCCGACGGCGCGGTCGCCGACGGTCACGCGCGCCTGGGCCAGGTCGAGCACGACGTCGTACTTGAACCGCCCGAGCACGAACACGATGGCGCACAGCAGCGTCACCGTGAGCACGATCGCGGCCACCAGCAGCTCGAGCCAGCCGAGCGTCAGCGCGGCGATCCAGGCACCGGCAGCCACCAGGGTCACCGCGATGCCGAACGTGCTGAACGTGCGGCGGACCGGCGCGAGCGTGCGACCGACCGCCCCCGCCCGCGTCCGGGCGCCGGCGGCGAGGGTCACCCAGCCGCGCCGGCCGCGCTGCGCCTGCGCGCGGCCCGCCGCGACGACGCCGGCGAGGCCGGTCGGCTTCTCCTGACGTTTCCCGTACCCGGTACCGGACGCCATGCCCGAGGTCGTCATGCCGAGGCCCGCTCCTGCGGCGCGGCGACGTCGGCCATGATCCGGGCCAGCACGACGTCGGGGCGGGCGCCCGCGAACTCGGCCTCCGGGTCCAGCACGAAGCGGTGGGCCCAGACCGGCTGGGCCAGCTCCTTGATGTCGTCGGGCAGCACGTAGTTGCGGCCGTGGGCGGCGGCCCACACCTTGGCGCAGCGCACCAGGGCCAGGGCGCCACGGACCGAGACGCCGACGCGCACCTCGTGCGCGTTGCGGGTCTCCTCGGCGAGGCGGGACACGTACTCCAGCACCGCGGTGTCGGTGTGCACGGTCGAGGCGAGGTCGGCCATCTCGGTGACGGCCTTTGTGGTGATGATGGGCTGCAGCGACTTGCTGCGGTCCTTGACCGCGGCGCCCGACAGGATCTCCACCGTCGAGGCGTGGTCCGGGTAGCCCACCGACGTCTTCATCAGGAAGCGGTCGAGCTGGGCCTCGGGCAGGCGGTAGGTACCGGCCTGCTCGATCGGGTTCTGGGTCGCGAGCACCATGAAGGGGCGGCCGGTCTCGTGGGCGACGCCGTCGACGGTGACCCGGCCCTCCTCCATGACCTCCAGGAGCGCGGACTGCGTCTTCGGCGAGGCACGGTTGATCTCGTCGGCCAGCACGATCGAGGCGAAGATCGGGCCCGGGTGGAAGTCGAACTTGCCGGTCTTCTGGTCGTAGATCGTCACGCCGGTGACGTCCGACGGGAGCAGGTCCGGCGTGAACTGGATGCGGTTGTGCGAGCCCTGGACCGACGCCGCGATGGAGCGCGCGAGCATGGTCTTGCCCGTGCCCGGGGCGTCCTCCAGCAGCAGGTGGCCCTCGGCGAGCATGCACGTGAGCGCCATGCGCACCACCGGCGCCTTGCCCAGGACCGCCTGGCCGACGTTGCCGACGAGCCGGTCGAAGGTCTGGGCGAACCAGGCCGCCTGCTCGGGGGTCATCGTGGTCATCTCGTGTATCCCTACTGCTCGTTACTGCTCGTTCGTCGGGTGAAATCTGTGTCGATCATGGCGTGCCCGGCCGCCGCGTGCGCGGCGGCCGGGCAGGGAAGGTTCTACCAGTTCGTGGCCTCGTAGCGGGTGCCGTCGATCATCACGGCGACCGCGGCTCCCGGGTGGCCGAAGAAGCAGTTCAGCTGAACCTGCCCGTTGGCCGGGATGTTGTAGGACCGCCGGTTGCTCGTCTCCCACGTGCGGCCGTGGGTGACGATGTCGTGCCAGCCGCTGACCTCGGGGGTGTCGCCGGCCCAGCAGGCCACCTGGTGGCTGCCCGCCGGGAAGTCCTGCGTGTTGATCTTGAAGTAGGCGCAGGACGAGTGGGAGCACTCGTTGTTGTTGATCGAGCTGCCGTGCGTCACCCACGCCCGCGGGTTCGGCCGGGCGTCCGACGTGCCGGTGGCGCAGGCGCTGTTGGTCTGGCCCTCGGAGTCGGTCACCGTGACACAGGCCTCCTTGGAGTCGCTGTACCCGGCCGACGCCGTCTGCGAACCGCTCTTGGCCGTGCTGGTGATCGCCCCGGTGACGCGCACCGTGGTGGACCGGCCGTTCTGCGCGGTGGCGTCCCAGGTGAAGGTGACCTTCTGGTCCCCACCGTTCGCGGAGATGGACGGCTTCGGCACCGGGCCGAAGGGGATCACCGCGTTTGACGCCGCCGACCAGTCGCCGCAGACGTACTGGTTGCAGGCGCGCACCTGGAACGTGTACGACGTCCCGTTGTTCAGGCCCTTGTACGTGTAGCTCGTGGCGTTGCCGGCGCTCTCGGGCCGCGTGCCGTTGCCCTGGACCTCGTACCGGTGCGCCGGACCGCGGAAGTCGGAGGCGGCGATCGCGTTCCAGCTCACGTTCGCCTGGCCGTTACCGGGGTTGCTCGCGCGCACGCCCGCCGGGACGGTCGGGATGCCGTACGCCGGCTCCGCGGCGGACTGCCCGCTGACCGGGGACTTGCCCGCCTTGTTCTCGGCCTGGACCGTGAACGTGTAGGAGGACTCGGGGTTCAGGTCCTGGACGGGCTGCGACGTGCCGGACGTCGTCAGCGTCTTGACCTTGTTCCCGTCCTGGTAGACGTCGAGGTAGTAGGTCTTCACGGCGTCACCGTTGTTGGCCGGGGCCGTCCACGCGACGTCGATCTGGCCGCCCCAGGCAGTGTTCGTCCGCTTCGCGGTCGGTGCGGCCGGCTGGGCCGGGGGCGCGGCCGGGGTCTCCGGCGCCGACGGCTCGGACCACTCCGACGGGTCCGGGGCCTTGTTCTTGGCCTGTACCCGCACGGTGTAGGCCGTGCCGTTCTCCAGCCCCTCCCACGTGGTGCTGGTGCCCTGGACGCAGGTCTTCTGGCTCACGCCCTGGGCCGGCGGGCTGATCTCCAGGTTCACGCACTCGATCGGGGACCGGTCCGTGTACGCCTTGTTCTTCCAGGACACCTTGAGGCTCTGGTCGCCGAACTCGAGGGTCGGCGGCGCGGGCTGGTCCGGCTTCTCGTCCGGACGGGCCTCACGGGAGGCCGGCGACGGGTCGGACTCGCCCACCTCGTTCGTCGCGGTGACCGTGAACGTGTACTTCACGTTGTTCTTGAGCCCGTCGAACGTGCAGGTGGTCGTACCGCACGCATGCTCCTGACCGTTCTGCGTCCGCAGGGTGTAGCCGGTGATGTCCGCGCCGTTGTTGTTCGGCTGGTCCCAGCTCAGCACCACGGTCCCGGACCGCACGTCCTCGACCCGCGGCGCGCGGGGCGGCTCCGGCCTGCCCAGCACCGTCAGCTTGGCGATGCCGTCGACCTCGCGGTCGGGGTCGCCCGTCGCGTCCTGCACGCGGTAGCGCACCGTCATGACGCCGGTGAAGTCGCCGGCGGGGGTCACCACGAGCTGGTTGCCGCTGTACTCGGCGGTGCCCTGGCCGGTCTCGACCGTCGGCACGCCGGACAGCGTCAGCTCCTTGTTCGGGAACGGGTTGGTGTCGTTCTCGAGCACGGGGACGGTCGTCGACTCACCCTGGTGGGCGTCGAGCACGACGTCCTGCGTGGTCTGCACGAGCGGCCGGGTCGAGGCCACGACCTTGACGGTCAGCACGGCGTCGACCGCGGGGTTCTTGCCGTCCGAGACCGACATCGCCAGCTCCTGCGCGGTGCCCTTCGAGACGGACGGGTCGACCTCGGCCGAGACCGTGTCGCCGGAGACCGACGGGGAGATGCCCTCCACGCCCTTGACCTCGAAGGTCAGCGGGTCCTTGTCCGGGTCCTTCACGTACCGCGAGAGGTCGACCGAGCTCTCCTCGCCGGCCGCGACCTCCAGCACCGGCCGCCCGGTGATCTTGGGCGGCATGTTCTTGGACGGCGTCACGTCGATCTGCAGCGTCAGCACCGCCGTCAGGCCCTCGGGGTCGTCCGGCCCGTCGCCGTCGGTCACCTCGAAGCTGACCGACGCCCCGCCGGCGTAGTCCTCGGCCGAGGTGTAGACGAGCGTGTCCTCGTCCTCGACGACCGCCTTGCCATCCAGGGCCTTGACCGTCTTCTCCTCGGTGATCCGCGGCTTGGTGCCCTCGCGCACCACCACGTAGTCCTCGAGGTCGATGGTCAGCGGCTCGCCGGAGGTGGCCTTGAGCGGCTCCAGGCCCGGCTTGATGTGCGGCCGCGCCTGGTCGCCCGGCACGCGCACGAACGCCTTGGCCTCCAGGCCGTCCATGTCGGTCACGGTGTAGGTGATCACCTGGGCGCTCTCGGTGAGCGCCACCTCGAGCATGCCCTCGTCGGTGATGCGCACGCCCTCGAGCTCGGGGTCGATGCTCAGCTCGAGGTCAGCGGCCACGCCGTCGGGGTCGATGTCGTTGGCCTTGACGTCGACGGTCACGGACGAGGCGCCCTTGACGTCGTCCGCCGTGACCACGTCGTCGTGGGCGATCGGCCGCAGCAGCGGCGCGTTCTTGTCCACGTTCACCGTGATGGCGCCGCTGGCCTTGGCCTTGAAGGTGTCCTGGATGCCGTAGTAGAAGGAGTAGGACCCCTCCTCGTCCGGCGCCGTGACCACCACGTCGTCCTTGACGACCTTGGGGTCCATGTCCTCGGTGCCCTCGAACGCGCTCTCGACCAGGCCGATCTCGTCGCCGTCGGGGTCGGTGTCGTTCTCCAGCGCGCGGACCGCGACCGTGCGGCCCGGCCGCACCGTCGTCTCGTCGTCCGCGGCCTGCGGCGGCTGGTTGGTGGCCGGCTTGGGCGTGATGCCCACGCGCACCAGGCCCTCGCCCACCGCGCCACGGGTGTCCGTGACCTGGTAGGTGAAGGTGTCCAGGCCGGTGCCGTCCTCGGCCGCCGTGTAGTCGACGAACCCGTCCACGATCGCGGCGGTGCCCTGCGTCGGGGCGCCGGAGATGGCGCTCAGCGTCACGTAGTCGCCGTCGGGGTCGGTCCCGTCCAGGTTCAGCGGGATCCGGGTGGTGCCGCCGGCGAGCACGCGGGCCGTGATGTCCGGCAGCTGCGGCGCGGCGTTCTCGGGGTCGTCCTTGACGATGATGGTGATCTGGGCCGAGTCCTTCTGCCCGTTGGAGTCCATCACCTCGTAGACCGCGTGGTACGTGCCCGCCTCCTGGCCGGCGCGGAACCGCACCGTGTCCTCGGAGACGAAGGCCTCGCCGGCCTCGGCCGGCGGCGACTCCTGCAGCTCGTCCGTGAGGGTCAGCTCCAGGCCGTCCGGGTGCGTGTCGTTCTTCAGCACCGGGATCGTCACGACGTCGCCCACGTGCACGGTCGCCTCGTCCGGGCCCGCCTCCGGCGGGCGCAGCTGGGCCGGCGCCGGGATCGGCACCACGCGCACCTGGCCCGTGGTGGTCCCCGACCCGTTGGCCACGGTGTAGGTGAGGGTCACGGGCCCGTCCAGGCGCTTGACCTCGGAGACCTTCAGGATCTGGTGGTTCAGCACCGCGACCTTCACCGGCGCGTCGTCCGGGACCTCGACGCCCTGCACCACGAGCACGCCGCCCGCGGGGTCGGTGTCGTTCGCCAGCACGTCCACGAGCGCCGAGCCGCCGGTCGGCAGCAGCACCTGGTCGGAGACCGCGATGGGCGGCCCGGCCTCCTCCGGCGGCTCGACGACGTCCACGCGCACGAGGCCCATGGTCGGCTCGGGACCGTCGGTGATCTGGTAGGTCACGTCGTACGAACCCTCGGAGTCGCCCACGACGCGGAAGGTGCCCGCACCGTAGTTCGGCGTGATCTCCAGGCCCGCCTTCTCGCCGACCGCCGTCAGGCGCAGCTTGTCGCCGTTGGGGTCGAAGTCGTTCTGCATCGGCCGCACGGTGGCGGGCTCGCCGGCCAGCACGGTCACGTGGTCCTGCACGGCGACCGGCGGCACGTTGGTCGCGATGACGTCGACGAGCAGCCGGCCCTGGAACGGCAGCCCCAGCGCGTCGGAGACCGTGATGTCGACGATCTTGCGGCCCGTCGTGGTGCCGCCGTCGCGGAACTCGATGGTGCCGTCCGGCCGGAACCGCACCTCGTCCAGCGGGTCGGCCGTGCTCGCGTTCGACAGGAACATGTCGTCGCCGTCGGGGTCCGTGAAGTACGGCAGCACCTTGATGCTGCCCATGCTGTCCTGCCCCACGCGCAGCACGGGCTCACCCGACTGGGCGGGCGGGTTGTTCTCCTCCAGCGGTACCACCCGGACGTCCACGGACGCCTGGTCGACGCCGCCGCGGCCGTCGTTGACCTCGTAGGTGAACGTGGTGGTGCCGGTCGCGTCCGCGGGCACGTCGGCCTGCAGGGCCGCGCCGTCGAGCACCCGGTTGATCTTGACGTCGCCCTCGGGCTCGCCCTTGACCTCGGCGACCATCACGTCGCCGTCCTTGTCCACGTCGTTGCCCAGCACGTTCAGCACGGTCGTGCGGCCGGGCCGCACGCCGAAGTTGTCGTCCTTGGCGACGGGCGGCCGGTTGGCCTTGTCCCGCTGGGCCACGAACTGGTCGACCTGCTCGGGCGTGGTCTGCTCCGACTCGGTCTTCTCGCCCTCGGCGTCCTCGGGCATCTTGAGGTCCCAGTCGTCGACCTTCTCGAACTTGTCGGCGGCCATCCACAGGGCGCCGTTCGCGACGTCGTTCAGGACGATGATGTTGCGGTTCACGCGGTAGGCGAGGCGCGTGCTGGCGTCGATGCCCTCGAGCCGCTCGTCGACGTCGTTGTCGGAGCCCTCGCAGTCGCGGATGACCTGGCCCGAGTTCCACGCGCCGTACACGCAGCCGCTGAGCTGGACCGGGGCGGACGGCGTGCCCTCCGCCGAGCGGGTGGTCGCGTCGCCGCCGCCCAGCGGCTGGGAGACCAGGCCGCTGGGGGTGGCCAGCACCACGTTGTCGGCCTTCTCGGACGGCTGCTGGAGCATGCCCTGCGACGCGTCCTTGATCTCGACCGCGTCGCCGCCCGGCAGCACCAGGTTGTTGGTCGACTGGTTCAGCACCACCGGCTTGTCGCCCACGGCCGTGACCTGGATCTTGGCGTCGGCGCTCATGGGCAGCGACGACTCTTCGGCGTCCTCGGCGGTGCCCTGCGTGCCGGTCGGGATCGTGTACAGCTTGCCGTCGGCCGGGACCGCGAGGAACACGGTGCCGTCCTTGCCGACCGCGAGCGTCCCGCCCTTGCCCACCTTGAGCGTCGGCTTGAGCTTCTTCTCGTCGAACGCGACCGCGCCGTCGAACGGGAGCACCCAGGCCTTGCCGGACTCCTCGTCGTACACGGCGGTGGTGGCGCCGCCCGCGCCGACCTGCGCGCCCGCGGGGAACTTCATGGTGCCGCGCAGCGTGAGCTGCGCGGGCTCGATGGGGCTCGCGGACGAGTCGCCCACGCTGTCCAGGAGCACGCGCTGCGCGTCCTGCTCCACGTCGAAGTTCGCCGAGTTGGCGAGCAGGGTGCCGTCGAGGGCCTTGGCCTCGTAGTTGAACCGGCCGACCTTGCCGGACGCCGTCTGGGTCACCCAGACGCCCGAGTCGTTGAGCTGGACGTCCGCCGTCGCCTCGCCGTCGTACAGGAGCGCGAAGCCCAGGAGGCCCGCGCCGAAGAGGGTCACCACACCGACCGATGCTGCCGATCTGCGGTTCTCGTACACGCGCGAGACAAAGCTCATGCGTCCTCCTCTTCAACAGTCACGCCACCGAAAATTTGCCCGCCCGGACGGCACACACAGGCGCAACGGGAGCACACTACCGGGGCGAAGGGTGAATCGTCGTGGAATTTCAGTGGGCAGGACTACCCATGCCGACCGTCCAGATTGTAGGAGTCTGTCTGGTAAGCGGCCGGTGTGTCGCAACCGTGTCGGAGCAAATTTCCTGTGGTCACCAGAGCAGGTGGTTCGACTCCCCCAGCTGCTGAGTCTCGATCCAGGTGTACTCACCCGTGTAGCCGTGCATGCAGTCGGTCTGCCCGGACCAGTTGCCGTTGCCGTCCGTGCGGAGCGGCACGCCCCAGGCCTGACCCCACCACTGGCCCTGCTCCCACCGCGGGAAGTAGACCTGGCCGGCCGAGTCGTGCTCGGTGGACAGGCACCGCATGGTGAACGCCGTGTTGGGCTCCCAGCCGGTGATGCTCATGTTGATCCACCGGCACGCCGCACCCTGTCGGCAGCCCGACGACGTCGAGCCGTCGGCGCCCTTGGAGATGGTGAACGAGCGGTTGGCCGGGTTGGAGTTGGTCCGCCCGCTGCCCGACGCCGTCGTGCCGCACCCGGCCGCGTTGCAGGCCTGCGCCTCCAGGCTGTAGCTCGTGTTGTAGGCCGGCCCGACGTCGACGTTGCCGCCGGACGCGGACATGCTCTGCCAGCCGCCGCCGTTGACGCGGTACCGGATCGAGTCCACGGCCCGGCCGCCGTTGCTGCCCGGGGGCGACACGGTGAACCGGCCCTCGGAGGACGAGCGCAGCGTCCAGCTCACGCCCGGGGCGCCCGGCGTCGTGTACGGGGTCACGGCGCCGGAGCTCGCCGTCCAGGCCGAGCAGGTGTACTGGTTGCAGGCGCGCACCTGGAACCGGTACGCCGTGCCGTTCGCGAGGCCCTTGAAGGTGTACGACGTCGCGGTCCCGGCGTTCCCCGGCGTGCCCCCGCCGTTCGCCAGCACCTCGTACCGGTGCGCCGGCCCACGGAAGTCGTCCGACGAGATGCCGCTCCAGCGCACGTCGGCCTGGCCGCTCGTGGTGGAGCCGAGGGACGCCGTCGGCGTGCCCGGGACCTGGGGCTTCCCGTACGGCACCTGCGCCGCCGACTGGTCGCTGGCCGGCGAGTTCCCGGCCTTGTTCTCGGCCGTGACCGCGAAGGTGTAGGACGCCTCGGCCGACAGGCCCGAGACCACGCGGGAGGTGCCGGTCACCGTCTGCGTCTCGACCTTGGACCCGTTCCGGTACACGTCCAGGTGGTACTCCTCGACCGGGGCGCCGTTGTTGGCGGGCTCGGTCCAGGACACCGTGATCTGCCCGCCGAGCGCGTTGTCCACGCGCTGGGCGGTCGGCGCCGCGGGCTTGGCCGGCGGCGCGGCCGGGGTCTCGGGGGCGGAGGCGTCGCTCCAGTCCGAGGGGTCCGGCGCGGCGTTCACGGCCTGCACCGTCACCGTGTAGGCGGTGCCGTTGGCCAGCCCGTCCCAGACGATCGAGCTGCCGGTCACGCAGGACTTCTGGATCGCGCCGTCGGCCGGGGCCGGGCTGATCTCCAGGTTCACGCACTCGATCGGCGAGCGGTCGGTGTAGGTCCGGTTCTTCCAGGAGACCGTCAGCGCGGAGTCGCCGAACTTCAGCGACGGCGGCTCCGGCTTGTCGGGCTTCTCGTCCGGCCGGGCGTCCTCGGACGGGCCGGACGGCTCCGACTCGCCCACCTCGTTGGTGGCCGTGACGGTGAAGTTGTAGACCACGTCGTTCTTGAGCCCGGTGACCGTGCAGGTCGTGGACCTGCACTCGGTGACGTCGCCCTTGCCCGACCGGGCGGTGTACCCGGTGATCTCGGCCCCGTTGTCCGCCGGCGGGTCCCACGTCAGCACCACCGTCTCGGACCGCACCTCCTCGACCTGCGGGGCGCGCGGCGCCTCGGGCCGGCCCAGCACCGTCAGGCGCACCGTGCCCTCGACCTCGCGGCTGACGTCGGCCGTCGCGTCGGCCACGCGGTAGCGCACCACCATGGCGCCCACGAAGTCGTCCGACGGCGTCACGACCACCGTGGACCCCGTCGTCTCCACGTAGCCCTGGCCGGTCTCGACCACGGCGCCGACCACCTTCAGCGGCTCCTCGGGGAACGGGTTGGCGTCGTTGGCCAGCACGTCGACCGTGGCGGCCGCGCCCTGGTGCGCGTCGCGCACCTCGTCCGGGTTGGCCCGCGCGAGCGGGCGCGTCGAGGCCACCACCGTGACGGCGAGCTCGCCGGCGACGGGCGGGTGGCCGCCGTCGGACACCGTGAACGGGACGGTGAACCGGGTGCCCTTCGGGACGGAGGGCTGCGCCTGCGCGGCGACCGTCGCGCCCTGGGTGCCGAAGGTGATGCCCTCGGCCCCGCCGGTGACCTCGACGGTCAGCGGGTCGCCCTCGGGGTCGACGGCGACACGCGACAGGTCGAGCGCCGACTCCTCGCCGGCGGCGACCTCGAGCAGCGGCGTGCCCTTGATCTCGGGCGGTTGGTTGCGGCTCGCCCGGACGTCGATCGGGAGCGTCAGCACCGCGGTGCGGCCCTCGGGGTCGTCGGGGCCGTCGCCGTCGGTCACCTCGAAGGTGACCGAGGCCCGTCCGACGTAGTCCTCGTCCGAGGTGAACGTGAGCGTGGTCGGGCCCGTGACGTCGCGCGTGCCCTCGACGGCGGTCACCTTCTCCTCGACCGTGAACCGGGGCTCGTGGCCGTCGGCCACCACGACGTGGTCGGCGATGTCGATCTCGAGCGTCTCGCCCGCGAAGGTGCGCAGCGCCTCGACCGGCTGCTTCAGGTGCGGCAGCGAGCCGTCGCGCGGCACCCGCAGGAACGCCTTGGCCGTCAGGTCGTCCATGTCGGTCACGGTGTAGGTGAGCACCTGCGGGTCCTCGGTGAGCGCCACGGTGACCTCGCCGCCCTCGCCGAGGGTGACACCGGCGGGCTGCTCGCCGTCCTCGCCCAGCACGGCGACCGTCAGGTCGGTCGCGACGCCGTCGGGGTCGGAGTCGTTGCGCAGCACGTCCACGGTCACGGTGTCGGACGTGACGTCCGCGGGCGGCACCACGTCGTCGCGCGCGATCGGGCGCAGCAGCGGCGCGTCCTTGGCGGTCTGCACGGTGATCGCGCCGGTGGCGCGGGCCGCGAAGGTGTCCTCGATGCCGTAGTAGAACGTCTGCGTGCCCTCGTCGCGCGGCGTGGTGACCACCACCAGGTCCTCGACGACCCGGGGGTCCAGGCCCTCGGCGCCCTCGAACGACTTCGGCACCAGGCCCACCTGGTCGCCGTCCGGGTCGGAGTCGTTGGCCAGGGCGTCCACCGCGACGTCGCGGCCGGGGCGCACGAGCGTCTCGTCGTCGCCCGCGGTGGGCGGCTGGTTGACTCCCGGCGGCTGGGCGACGCCGACGGCGACCGTGCCCTCGGCCGTCGCGCCGCGCGTGTCCGTCACGGAGTACCGGAACTCGTCGGCCCCGGCCGCGCCCTGGGACGCCTCGTACTCGAGGAACCCGTCGACCACGCGGGCCGTGCCCTGCGCGGGCGGCGCGGAGAGCCCGTCGAGCGTGACGTAGTCGCCGTCCGGGTCGCTGCCGTCCAGGGGCAGCGGGATGCGGGTGACCGAGCCCGCGAGCACGCGGGCCGTGGTGTCCGGCGGCTGCGGCGCCGCGTTCTCCAGGGTGTCCGTGATGTTGATCGTGACCTGCGCGGAGTCCTTCTGGCCGTTGCTGTCGCGCACCTCGTAGACCAGGTGCGCCGTGCCGGCCTCGGACCCGGCCCGGAAGCGCACGGTGTCCTCGGAGACGAACGCCTCGCCGGTCTCCGGCTCCTCGACGAGCTCCGGCGTGAGCTTCAGCTCCAGCCCGTCCGGGTGGGAGTCGTTCTTCAGCACCGGCACGGTGACGATGTCGCCCGTGTGCACCGTCGTCTCGTCCGGCGTCGCCTCGGGCGGGCGCAGCTTGGTGGGCGCGGCGATGGGCACCACCCGCACCTGCCCGACGGCGGTCTCCGTGCCGTTCGAGGCCGTGTACCGCAGGGTCACGGGCCGGTCCAGGCGCTCGGTCTCCGCGACCCGCAGCACGTGGTGGTCCAGCACGACGGCGGTGACCTCCGACGGCGCCTCCACCGACGAGGCGACCAGCACGCCGCCGCCCGGGTCGGTGTCATTGGCCAGCACGTCCACCAGCGCGGAACCGCCGGCGGGGAGCAGCACGGTGTCGGCCACGACCACGGGCGGGCCCGCGGCGTCCGGCGGCGGCAGCACGTCGACGCGCACCAGGCCCATGGTCGAGCCCGGCCCGTCGCTGACCTGGTAGGTGATGTCGTAGCTGCCGGGCTCCTGGCTCACGAACCGGAAGGTGCCCGCGGCGTAGTTCTCGGTGATCGTGGCCGGCGCCTGTTCCGAGACGCTGACCAGGCGCAGCCGGTCGCCGTTGGGGTCGGAGTCGTTGCGCAGCGGCCGCACGGTGACGGGGTCGCCCGCCAGCACGGTGACGTGGTCGGCCACCGCGACGGGCGGCTCCTGGGTGGCGATCACGTCGACGAGCAGCCGGCCCTCGCCCACCTGGTCCAGGCCGTCCGAGACCGTGAGCTCCACGATCTTGCGGCCGGTCGCGGTGCCGCCGTCGCGGAACTCGACCGTGCCGTCCGGGCGGAACCGCACCTCGTCCATGGGGTCCGCGGTGGCCGCGCTGGAGAGGACCAGGTCGTCGCCGTCGGGGTCACGCCAGAACGGCAGCACCTTGATGGACGCGTCGCCGCCCTGCGCCACGCGCAGCACGGGCTCGCCGGTCGAGACCGGCGCCTCGTTCTCGCTCAGCTGCACCACGCGCACCTTCACGTCGGCGTCGGCGGTGCCGCCGCGGCCGTCGTCCACCGTGTAGGTGAAGGTCGTGGTGCCGGTCGCGGTCTCGGGCACGTTCGCCTGCAGCGCCGCGCCGTCGAGCACGCGGTCCACGGAGACGTCGGACGCGCCCGCCCCGGCCACCCGGCCCTCGGGGTCGGCGATCGACGCGGTCAGCACGTCGCCGTCGGGGTCGAGGTCGTTGCCCAGCACGTTCAGCACGGTGGTGCGCCCCGGCCGGACGCCGATCGAGTCGTCCTTCGGCTCCGGCGGACGGTTCGGCTTGTCCCGCTGGGCCACGAACTGGTCGACCATCTCGGGCGTGGTGGTCTCGGACTCGGTCTTCTCGCCCTCGGCGTCCTCGGGCATCTTCAGGTCCCAGTCGTCGACCTTCTCGAAGTCCTCCGCGGCCATCCACAGCGTGCCCGCCGCCACGTCGTTCAGCACGATCACCTGGCGGTTGACCCGGTACGCGAGCTCGCCGTCGGCGCCCTCCAGCGTCTCGTCGACGTCGCGGTCGGTGCCGGGGCAGTCCCGGACCACCCGGCCGGTGCCCGACCAGGCGCCGAAGGTGCAGCCGCCGAGCTGCACGGGCGCCGCCGGGGTGCCCTGGCCCACGCGCGTGGTGGAGCTCCCGCCCCGCAGCGGCTGGGTGACCAGGCCCTTCGGCGTGGCCACGACCACGGCGTCCGCCTTGCCCGAGGGCTGCTGCAGCCGCGCCTCGGCCCCGCCGGCCACGTCCACGACGTCGCCGCCGGGCAGCACGAGCGTGGCCGCGGTGCGGTCCAGGACCACCGGCCGGTCGCCGACGGCGGTCACCTCCAGCTCGGCGCCCCTGCCGACCGGGAGCTCCGAGTCCGTCACCTCGTCGACGGCGCCCGAGCCGTTGGTCGTGACGGTCGCGAGGCGGCCCTTCGCGGGCGCCGCGCCGAAGACCGTGCCGTCGCTCGCGACGGCGACCCGGGCGCCCGCCCCGAGCTCCGCCGTCGGCTCCAGGTCGTCGGCGCTGAACTGGACCGCGGCCTCGAACGGGAGCACCCACAGGCGGCCGTCCTCCGGGTCCAGCACCGCGGCGGTGTGCCCGCCGGAGGCGATGACGGCGCCCGCGGGCGCGCTCATGGTGCCGCCGAGGGTGAGCTGCGCCGGGTCGACCGGGCTCGCGGTGGCGGTACCCGGGTCGGTCATCAGCACCCGGTACTCGGCCTGCTGCACGTCGAACGTCGACGAGCCGGACAGCAGCGTGCCGTCCAGCGCCTGTGCCTCGTTGTTGAACCGGCCGAGGAGTCCTGCAGACGTCTTGGTGACCCACACGCCGGAGTCGTCCAGGTCGACCCTGGCCGTGGACTCGCCCTGCTGCAGCAGCATGAGCAGGACCAGGGCCCCGCCGAAGACGGCGACGACGCCCCCGGAGACCGCCGAGCGCGTCGACACCTTCAATGCGGGCACAGGTTTTCCTCAAGGCTCGATCAGCGGCGGTGGCGGCAGCCTAGCCGTTGCCTCCGACAACCGGAACGTTAGAGGGTCTTCCCGAATGGGTGAATTCGTTAGTCTGGGGCGAAGTACCAGGTCAGAGGCTTGATCACAACTTCGTCACCGTCGGCGGAACCTGTCCCAGCTCAGACCGCGCGGTCCGCCAGGGCCTGCGCGAACTGCGCCAGGGACTCCTTGACCGGCCCGTCCGGCAGCGGCGCGAGCTCCGCGGCCGCCTCGCGCGCCCAGCGCACCGCCAGCTCCCGGGTGTCCGTGAGCACGGAGTGCGCCCGCAGCCGCTCGACGGCGGCCGTCAGCGCCTCGTCCGACGACAGGTCGCCGTCGAGCGCCGCGAGCAGGTCCTTGTCCTCGTCGGTGGCGGACCCCGACGCGACGTGCCGGCGCAGCAGCAGCACCGGCATGGTCGGCACGTGCTCGCGCAGGTCGGTGCCCGGCGTCTTGCCCGAGGTCTCGCCCTCGGAGGCGACGTCGAGCACGTCGTCGGCGAGCTGGAAGGCGACGCCGACCTTCTCGCCGAACGCGCCCACGGCCTCGATCTGGTCCTTCGGCGCACCGGAGAGCATGGCGCCCAGCCGGGCCGACGCCGACAGCAGCGACGCCGTCTTGTCGCTCAGCACCTGCAGGTAGTGGGCCACGGCGTCCTCGCCGTCGTCCGGGCCCATGGTCTCGTGCAGCTGCCCCAGGCACATCCGCTCGAACGTCCGGGACTGCAGGATCACAGCCTCGGGCCCGAGCTCGGCCACCCGGGCCGAGGCCCGGGCGAACAGCATGTCGCCCACCAGGATCGCCACCGAGTTGCCCCACACCATGTGGACCGCCGGGGCACCCCGGCGCATCGGCGCCGAGTCCATGACGTCGTCGTGGTACAGCGAGGCGACCTGCGTCAGCTCGACCACCACGGCGGCGTCGACGACGCCGGGGGCCGCACCGTCGCCCAGCTCACCCGTCAGCAGGGTGAGCAGGGGCCGGAACCGCTTGCCGCCCGCGTCGACGAGGTGCCGGGAGGCGCCGTCGGCCAGCTTGTCAGCGCTGGTGACGGCCTCCGACAGCGCCTCGTCGACCACCGTCAGCCGGTCCGCGAGACGGGAAGCCAGCTCCGGGTCCGTGATCGGCAGGCCGAGCGCGGTCGGGTCGGGCAGGTCAGTCGGAGCGGCCGGGGGTGCGGACGCCGACGTACCCGTCGTCGTCTGGGGCGGCAGCGGTACGGAGGTCACGGCACGAACTTACTTGCCTCTGCCACCAGATTAAGAACCAGAGACGGGAAAACTCCGAGAATCACCGTCGCGATCGCGCAGACGGCGATCGCCACGGCGGCCGGACCACGCGACCGGACCACGGTCACGACGACGCGCTGCGCGGCCGTGACCTGCACCTTGGTCGCGGTGGCGACGCCGCCGGCCGCGGCCTCGCCGGTCGGGCCTTCGCCTTCGCCGGTCGAGCCTTCGCCCCCGCCGGTCGAGCTCGTCGAGACCCCGGTCTCGACAGGCTCGACCTGCGAGGCCGGCTCGACGGTTCCCGGCTGGAACACCATGACGACCAGCAGCCGCAGGTAGAACGCCACGGCCACCACCGACGCGAGCACACCGAGCACCGCGAGCCACCACAGGCCGCCCGACGTCGCCCCGGCGAACGCGCCGAACTTGGCGATGAACCCGGCGGTGAGCGGGATGCCCGCCATGGACAGCAGGAACAGGGCGAACGCCGCGGTGAGCCACGGGGCCTTGCGCCCCAGGCCGGCCCACTGCGCGATCTCCGTCGCCTCGCCGAGCACCACGCCGTCGTCGGCCACGGGGCCGTTGTCCTCCGGCGCCCCGGGCGTGACCCGGCGCTCCCGGACCAGCGTGACCACGGCGAACGCGCCGATCGTCGCGATGCCGTAGGCGAGCAGGTAGAAGAGCGTCGAGGACTGGACCTGCGGGCCGAAGCCCGCGATGCCCACCAGCAGGAAGCCGGCGTGCGCGATCGACGAGTACGCCAGGAGGCGCTTCACGTCGGTCTGCACGGACCCGATCACGGTGCCGACCGCCATGGTCAGGACGGCCACCACGACGATGACCACCTGGAGCTGCCGCATGATCTCCGGGTCGACCGCCTGGACGCCGATCGAGATCCGGTACAGCACCTCGACCAGGGCCGCCACGGCCGCCGCCTTGGTGCACGCGGCCATGAACCCGGTGATGGGCGTGGGCGCGCCGGTGTAGACGTCCGGCGTCCACGCGTGGAACGGCACCGCGCCCACCTTGAACAGCAGGCCGACCGTCACCAGCAGCACGCCGGCCACGAGCAGCGCGCTCATGCCCTCCAGGGGCAGGGCGCCCTGCTGCACCTGCTGCGCGATCTCCAGGAGCCGCACCGTGCCCGCGAACCCGTAGATCAGGGCGACGCCGAAGATGAACAGCGCCGAGGCGAAGGCGCCCAGCAGGAAGTACTTGGCCGCGGCCTCCTGCGACAGGAGCCGGCGCCGGCGCGCCGTGGCGCACAGCACGTACAGCGGGAGCGACAGCACCTCCAGCGCGATGAACATGACGATCAGGTCGTCGGTGGAGGCGAAGAGCATCATGCCGCCCGCCGCGAACAGCAGCAGCGGGTAGATCTCGGTCTGCTCCAGGCCCGACCTGCGGGCCAGGTCCTCGTACGAGGTGCCGGGCACCGCCGACGCCGTCGGCGCGAACGCGTCCTGACCGGTGGCGGTGCGGTCGGCCACCACGAGCACGCCCAGGAAGGCGAGCAGGGCGATGATGCCCTGCGCGCCGAGCGCGAACGGCGTCAGCGTCACGCTGCCGCCGACCACCTGGACGGGCTGCGCCACGATCTGCGGCCAGAGGTACACCACGAACGCGAGGCCGCCGGCGAGCGCGGCCAGGGTGAGCACGATCTGGGTCACGCGGCGGGCCCTGGCCGGGACGAACGCCTCGAGGAGCACGCCGACCACGCCCGCGCCCAGCACCACGATCAGCGGTGCGAGGGCGAGCCAGTCGATCTCGGGTGCCACGAACTCGTTCACTTGTCGCTCCCCATCTGCGCGGCGGCGTCCGCCGGTTCGTCGACCGCGATGGTCGTCGCCGACTGCTGCGCCGGCGCGTCCACGTAGGTCAGGGCGAGGCCCGGCACGAGGCCGAGCACCAGGAGTCCGACCACCAGCGGGGCCGCGACGATGCGCTCGCGCGCCTTGAGGTCGGGCAGCGCCTCCAGCCCCTCGGCCGGCGCCCCGGTGAAGATCTTCTGGTAGGTCAGCAGCACGTAGATCGCGGCGAGCACGACACCCGGGATCGCCGCGACGGTCCAGGCGGCCGAGCCGGCGGGCGACCCGCCGAACGCGCCGATCAGCACCATGATCTCGCTGACGAACGTGGCCAGGCCGGGCAGCGACAGCGTCGCCAGGCCCGCCACGAGGAAGGTCCCGGCGAGCACCGGCGTGACCGACCGCAGGCCGCGGTAGTCCGTGATCCGCTGCGACCGCTCCGGGTGGCGGGCCACGAGGAACCCGGCCACCAGGAACAGCGCGCCGGTGGCCAGCCCGTGGTTGAGCATCATGAAGCTCGACCCGGCGGTGCCCAGCGGCGTGAAGGTGAAGATGCCCAGGATGATGAAGCCGAAGTGGCTCACCGACGTCCAGCCGACCAGGCGCAGCAGGTCGGTCTGCATGATGGCCATGATCGCGCCGTACAGCACCGAGATGACGGCGAGCGCGATCACGAACGGCGCGGCCCAGCGGGACGCCTCCGGGAACAGCGGCAGGCACAGGGTCAGCATCCCGAAGGTGCCCACCTTGTCCAGCACGCAGATCAGCAGGGTGGACGTGCCGGGGGTGGCGTTGCCCGCGACGTCGGGCAGCCAGCTGTGCACCGGGACCATCGGGGCCTTGATCGCGAAGGCGACGAAGAACCCGACGAACATGAGGCGCTCGGCGATGGTGCCGAGGTTCACGCCCACCAGCTCGTCCACGAGGAACGCCTTGCTCGGGTCCACGCCCGCGCCGACCGCCAGGAAGTACAGGGCGATCACCGCGGCGAGCATGATGAGCCCGCCGCCCAGGCTGAACATCAGGAACTTCACGGCCGCCTGACGCCGGCCGGCGCCCTGCCCGAACCCGCCGATGAGGAAGTAGGCGGGGATCAGCATGGCCTCGAACAGCACGTAGAACAGGAAGACGTCGCGGGCGGCGAACACGGCCACCATGAACGCCTGGAGCAGCAGCACGAGGCCCACGAACCGGCGCAGGCGCACCTCGTCGCGCCCCTGCTCGTTCCAGGCGGCCAGCAGCACCAGCGGCACCAGCACCACGGCCAGCGCCACGAGCAGCAGGCCGACGCCGTCGACGGCCACCGCGTAGGACGTGCCGATCTGCGGGATCCAGGCGTGGGTCTCGGCGAGCTGGTGCTCGGCGGCGGCGCTCGTGTCGAAGGCGAGGAACGCCCCGACCAGCAGGACCACCTCGACCAGCGAGAACGCGAGCGCCGCCGGCCGGGCGAAGCCCGTGCGCGCGTTCGCGGAGCCGGTCCGGGAGCGACCGAGCGCGCCCAGTCCCACCACCGCCGCGCCGACCAGCGGCCACGCGATGAGGGCGGTCAGCCAGGGAAACATCTCTCCTCCGATCACTGGGCACCACCGAGTCCGACCACGAGCCACACGACGACGGCGATGACGAGCACGCCGCCCGCCATGCCGGCCGCGTACGAGCGGACGTACCCGGTCTGCGCCTTGCGGAACACCCCGCCGAACCACGCGACCGCCTGCGGCAGCACGCTCCACCCGCGGTCGACGACGTCCCGGTCGCCGACCTGCACCACGCGGGCCAGCCCGTAGCCGGTCTTCATCACGAGGGTCTCGTTGACGGCGTCCTGGTAGAGGTCCTTGCGGGCGGCCCGGGTGAGGACGCTGCCGCGCGGCGCCTCCTCGGGGACCAGGTTGACGGCGTACATCCGGAACGCGAGCAGCGCGCCGAGCACGACGACGACGAGCGTGGCGGTGATGATCACCGGCACCGGCAGCACGGGCTCGTGGTGCTCGGCGTGGCCGACCACCGGCTCGAGCCACGTGGTGAACGTGCCGCCGATGCCGAGCACCAGGCCCAGCGCGGCGGAGCCGACGCCGAGGAAGACCAGCGGCCACCACATCAGGGGCGAGCCCTCGTGCGGGTGCTGGTTCTCGGTCCAGCGCGGACGGCGTCCGCCGAACGTCATGAAGAACAGGCGCGTCATGTAGAACGCGGTGATCGCCGCGCCCAGCACGGCGACCGTGCCGAACACCCAGGCCCGCCACGGCTGGCCCTCGACCGGGATGAACGCGGCCTCGATGATGCCGTCCTTGCTCCAGAAGCCGGAGAACGGCGGGATCCCGAGGATCGCGAGCCAGCCCAGGCCCATCGTGATCCAGGTGATGGGCAGGAACCGCGACAGCCCGCCGAAGCGCCGCATGTCGGTCTGGTCGCCCATCGCGTGCATCACCGAGCCGGCGCCGAGGAACAGGCCCGCCTTGAAGAAGCCGTGCGTGAGCAGGTGGAAGATCGCGAACGCGTACCCGGCCGGGCCGAGGCCCGCGGCGAGCATCATGTAGCCGATCTGGGACATCGTGGAGGCGGCCAGCGCCTTCTTGATGTCGTCCTTGGCACAGCCGACGATCGCTCCGAACAGCAGGGTCACCGCGCCGACCAGCACCACGACGAGCTGCGCCGTCGGGGCCGCCTCCAGGATCACGCCGGAGCGCACCATGAGGTAGACGCCGGCGGTG
Source organism: Promicromonospora sp. NPDC057488 (assembly GCF_042802395.1). NCBI lineage: Bacteria > Bacillati > Actinomycetota > Actinomycetes > Micrococcales > Promicromonosporaceae > Promicromonospora > Promicromonospora sp. NPDC057488. Next base: position 13,536 of record NZ_JBHVEG010000026.1, on the reverse strand, counting down.
ACCATCGTGGCCGCGTGGATGAGGGCGGAGACCGGCGTCGGGCCGGCCATCGCGTCGCCGAGCCAGGCCTGGAGCGGGAACTGCGCCGACTTGCCGCAGGCTGCCAGGAGCAGGCAGAGGCCGATCGCCGTGGCGGTGGCCTGCGACATCGTGCCGACGGAGTCCTCGGACAGGGCCGTGCCGAAGTCGAGGGCGCCCGCGTGGGCGAACAGCAGCGCCATGGCGGCGATGAGCCCCATGTCGCCGATGCGGTTCATGACGAACGCCTTCTTGGCCGCCACGGCGTTCTCCCGCGCGGAGGGGCGTCCCGTGTCCCAGAACCCGATGAGCAGGTAGGACGCGAGGCCCACACCCTCCCAGCCCACGAAGAGCAGGAGGTAGGAGTTGGCCAGGACCAGCGTCAGCATCGCCGCGACGAACAGGTTCAGGTACGCGAAGAACCGGCGCCGGTCGGGGTCGTGGTCCATGTAGGCCACGGAGTAGACGTGGATGAGCGTGCCCACGAAGGTCACGAGCATCACGAAGGTCATGGACAGGGGGTCCAGCCGGATGCCGAGGTCCACGTCCAGGCCGCCCGCGGACAGCCAGGTCCACAGGTGGTGGTCCACGGAGCGGCCCTCGGCCGGCGTGCCGATCATGCGGAACATCAGGATGAAGGCGACGACCCCGGAGGCGGCCGAGGCCGCCACCCCGAGCCAGTGGCCCCAGCGGTCGGTGGCCCTGCCACCCAGCAGCAGGATCGCTGCGCCGATCAGCGGGAAGCCGATCAGCCAGGGGGCGAGCCCGATCACTTCGTTCACTGTCTCCCCCTCAGCCCTTGAGCAGGTTGACGTCGTCGACCGAGGCCGAGCGGCGGGTACGGAAGATCGTCACGATGATGGCGAGGCCGACGACGACCTCGGCGGCGGCGACGACCATGACGAAGAAGGCGAGCACCTGGCCGGTCAGGTCGCCGTGCATCCTGGCGAAGGTGACGAAGGCGAGGTTCGTGGCGTTGAGCATGAGCTCGACGCCCATGAACACGACGATCGCGTTGCGGCGCAGCAGCACGGTCGTGGCGCCGATCGCGAAGAGCACGGCGGCCAGGACCACGTAGTTGGTGATGTCCATCAGGCCTCTCCCTCCGGCGTGCCGGACGGGCCGTGCCCGCCGGCGGAGACCTGGGTCTCGACGAGCTCGGTGCCCGGGGCGTGCGGCGCTGCCTTCTCCTGGCCGCGGATGCGCAGCACCCGCGACACCGACTGCGGCACCTGCTCGCCGTCCGGCCCGAGCGCGGGCGTGTCCATCGCGTTGGACGTGGCGTAGACGCCCGGCGACGGCAGCGGGGTGAGCACCACGCCGTCGGGCAGGGCGCGGATCCGCGCGTCGGCGACGGCGCGCTGGTCCTGCTTGGGCGTGAGCCGGCGGCGGTGGGTGAGCACGAGCGCGCCCACGGCCGCCGTCACGAGCAGCACGCCCACGGCCTCCATGGCCACCACGTAGTCGGCGAACAGCACGCGGGCCAGGCCCTGCGGGTTCGCGACGCCGCCCGGGTCTCCCCCGTTCAGCCCGGCCGCGGGCGGGAACGCCGCGCGCCCCACGACGCCGCCCAGCACGATCGCGAGGCCGAGGCCGATGAGCAGGCCGATCCAGCGCTGCCCCCGGATGGTCTCGGTGAGCGAGTCCGACGCGTCGACGCCCACGAGCATCAGCACGAACAGGAACAGCATCATCACCGCGCCCGTGTACACGACCACCTGCACGACGCCGAGGAACGGCGCCTCCTGCGCGATGTACAGGATGGCCATGCTGACCATGACGAACACGAGGCACATCGCTGCGTGCACGGCCCGCTTGACGAACAGCAGGCCCAGCGCGGCGAGCACCATGAGCGGCGCGATCACCCAGAACAGGACGGTCTCGCCGCCGGAGATCTCCAGCCCGGCGGGGGTCATGCCGTCACCCCCGGGCGGCCGGAGCCGGCCGCGTCGCTCGCCAGCACGCGCACGGAGCCCACGGCGGCGGCGCCCGCGGACCGTTCGGCGGCCCCCGGACCCTCGTCGGGCCGCAGCTCGTGCTGCCGGGGCGTCGGCGCGGGCGCGCGGCCCGAGGCGACGGCGTCGGCGGCGTCGAGCGTCTCGTCGTCCGGCCGGTGCTCCCGGACCCAGTCGACCTGGGCCGTCGTCGGGCCCAGCACGTCACCGCTGTAGTAGTTGGTGTCCGTGCTGCCCTCGACCATGGGGTGGGGCGCGGCGAGCATGCCCTCGGAGAGCGGGGCCAGCAGGTCCTGCTTCTCGTAGATCATGCCGGCGCGCGTCTTGCCGGCCAGCTCGAAGTCGTTGGTCATGGTCAGCGCGCGCGTGGGGCAGGCCTCGATGCACAGCCCGCAGAAGATGCAGCGCAGGTAGTTGATCTGGTAGACGCCGCCGTACCGCTCGCCGGGGCTCATGTGCGCGCCCTGCGAGTCGTCCGCGTTGACCTGGAGGCCCGCGTTCTCGGGCAGGTCCGCGTTGGACGCGCCCTCCACGTAGATCGCGTCCGCCGGGCACGCCCAGGCGCACAGCTCGCAGCCGATGCACTTCTCCAGCCCGTCGGCGTACCGGTTGAGCTGGTGGCGGCCGTGGAACCGGCGCTGGGTGGGCACCTTCTTGCGGGGGTACTGCTCCGTGACCGTGGGCCTGAACATCGACGACAGCGTCACGCCGAAGCCCGCGACGGGAGCGAACAGCTCCGCGATGGGTCCCGGCTGGGGCCGCAGGGGCTGGTACTCGCCCGACTCTCGCTCACTCACCGTGGACCTCCTTTCCGAACCGCTTGGACGGGGGCAGCTTCTCGCCGGGCAGCGGCGGCACCGGGAACCCGCCGGCGAACGCGTCGACGGGCTCCTTGTCCTCGCCGGCGCCCGGTGGCGCCGCCTTCTTGTCCGGCCAGAACCACATGACCGCGATGAAGACGACGGCGACCCCGATGATCACCGGGACGAACTGCTGGAAGGACATGCCCTGGACACGCTGCAGCCACTGCACGACGGCGAGCACGACGACCCAGGCCAGCGCGACCGGGATGAGCACCTTCCAGCCGAAGACCATGAACTGGTCGTAGCGCAGGCGCAGCAGCGTGCCGCGCACCCACACGAAGAAGAACATGACGGCCCAGAGCTTCACGAGGAACCAGATGATGGGCAGCCAGCCCTCGTTGAGCGCGCCGCCCAGGAACCCGTCGGGCACCGGAGCCCGCCAGCCGCCCAGGAAGAGGGTCACGCAGACGGCCGAGACGTTGAGCATGTTGATGTACTCCGCCAGGAAGAACCAGGCGAACTTCATCGACGAGTACTCGGTCATGTAGCCGGAGACCAGCTCGCCCTCGGCCTCGGGGAGGTCGAACGGCAGGCGGTTGGTCTCGCCGACCATCGAGATCACGTAGATCACGAAGGCCGGCGCGAGCGGGATGAACCACCAGATCTGCGTCTGGCTGGACACGATCTGGGAGGTCGACATCGACCCCGCCATGATGAACACGCTCACCAGCGACAGGCCCATCGCGAGCTCGTAGCTGATCACCTGCGCCGTGGACCGGACCGAGCCGAGCAGCGGGTACGTGGAGCCCGACGCCCAGCCGCCCAGCACGATGCCGTAGACGCCGAGCGACGCGGCGGCCAGCACGTAGAGCACCGCCACCGGGAAGTCGGTGAGCTGCGCCGGCGTGGTCCAGTCGGTCCACGGGAAGGGCAGGCTCGGCCCGAACGGGATCACGGCGAACACGAGCAGCGAGCAGAACACCGAGATCATCGGCGCCAGCAGGTACACGAACCGGTCGGCCCGCGTAACCGTCATGTCCTCCTTGAGCAGGAGCTTCATGGCGTCCGCGAGCGACTGGAGCAGGCCGGCCGGCCCGTGCCAGTTGGGGCCGGGGCGCACCTGCATACGCGCCACGACCTTGCGCTCGAACCAGATCGCGAACAGCACGCTGGTCAGCAGGAAGACCACGATCAGCACGGCCTTCACGATCGAGGCCCAGATGGTCTCCTGCGAGAAGTCCGCGGCCACGCCGGGCGCGGCCTCGGCCAGCAGCACCGGGTTCATCGGGCGTCTCCTTCCGCGGTGACGGTGACGAGGTCTCCGGCGGTCGCCCCGAGCGTGTCGTGCACGCGGGAGCCGGCGGACGCGAGCGGCAGCCAGACCACGCCGTCGACCATCCCGTCGGTGACCGCGGCGGGCACCCGGACGGAGCCGCGCGCCGTGCTGACGGTGACCGGGGCGCCGTCGGCGACCCCGAAGCCGGCCGCGGTGGCGGCCGACATCCGGGCGACGGCCTGCTTGGCCGTGCCGGCGAGGAACTGCTCGCCCTCCTGGCCGGAGGCCGCGTCGAGCAGGAGCCGCCAGGTGGCGAGCACCGCCTGACCCGCGCCCACGGTGGGCGGTGCGGCGAGCACGTCGCTCTCGATGGTCACCGCCTCGCCCTCCCACGCGCCCTGGGTCAGGGCGATCGCGAGGTGTGCCTCGGCGGGCGACGCCGCCTGCAGGTCCACCCCGAGCTGCTGGGCCAGGACGTGCAGCACGCGGTGGTCGGGCAGCGCGCTCGACTCGAGCGCGGCCGCGAAGGACCGCACGCGGCCCTCCCAGTTCCAGTACGAGCCGGCCCGCTCCACGGGCGGGGCGACCGGGAGCACGACGTCGGCCCGCTCGGTCACCTCCGAGGCGCGCACCTCGACGCTCACGACGAACCCGCCCCGGGCACGTGCCGCGTCCAGCGCCGCGCGCGCGGCCGCCGGGTCGGGCAGGTCCGCGAGCTCGACGCCGCCCACGACCGCTCCGCTCAGGGCGCCCGAGGCGAGTGCCCCGAGGATCCCCACGGTGTCGCGGCCGGGCGTGGCCGGCAGCTCGGCGCCCCAGGCCCGGGCCACCTCGGCCCGCGCCGTGGCGTCGGCGACCGGGCGGCCGCCGGGCAGCAGGCCCGGCAGAAGGCCGGCCTCGACGCCGCCGCGCTCGCCCGCACGCCGCGGGACCCACGCGAGCCGCGCGCCCGTGGCCTCGGCGAGCCCGAGGGCCGCGGTGTAGGCGCCCGGCGAGCCCGCGAGGCGCTCGCCCACGAGGATCACGGCGCCCGGCCGGGACAGGGCGCTCGTGTCGATGTCGGACGTCGGCGCGTCGGCCGGGAGCAGGCCGCCGCCGAGGGTGGTGGTCAGGCTGGTCAGCCACTCGGCCTCCGTGCCGGGGGCCGCCGGGAGCAGCGTGCCGTCCAGGCGGGTCAGGCCGCGGGTGGCGTAGGGGGCGATCGAGAAGACCTTGGTGCCGGCCTTGCCCCGCGCGCCCTTGCGCAGCCGCAGGAACGTGATGCCGGCCTCCTCCTCGGCCTCCAGGCCGACGAGCAGCACCGCGGGCGCCTGCTCCAGGTCGCCGAACGTGACGCCCACGCCGGAGCCGGCCACGACACGGCCCAGGAACGCGGCCTCCTCGGCGGAGTGCACGCGCACCCGCTGGTCCACGTCGTTGGTGCCGAGCACCGTCCGCGCGAACCGCGACCAGGCGAACGCGTCCTCGACGGTCAGGCGGCCGCCGGGCAGCACGCCCACGCCGCCGTCGTCGCGGGCCGCGGCCAGGCCGGCCGCCGCGATCTCCAGGGCCTCGACCCAGGACGCGGGGCGCAGCTCGCCGTTCTCGCGCACCAGCGGGGTGGTGATGCGGTCCGGCGCCGTCTGCCACGTGAAGGCGAAGCGGTCCTTGTCGGTGATCCACTCCTCGTTGACCACCGGGTCCTCGCCGGAGAGCCGGCGCAGCACCTGGCCGCGGCGGTGGTCGATGCGGATCGCCGAGCCGCACGAGTCGTGCTCGGCGATGCTCTCGCTGCTGACCAGGTCGAACGGGCGCGACCGGAACCGGTAGCCCGCGCCCGTCAGGGCGCCCACCGGGCAGATCTGCACGGTGTTGCCCGAGTAGTAGGACGAGAACGGCCGCCCGGACGTGTCCGTGGTGGCCTCCCCGACCGGGCGGTCCACGGGCCCGGTGGACGACTCCGCGCCGGCGAACCCGAGCACGTCCTCGTCGAACCGGCCGATCTGCTGGTGCGCGCCGCGGTCCTGCAGCGCGATGAACGCGTCGCCCGCGATCTCCTCGCTGAACCGGGTGCAGCGCTGGCACAGCACGCAGCGCTCGCGGTCCAGCAGGATCTGCGTGGACAGCGCGATCGGCTTGGGGAAGGTGCGCTTGACGTCGGTGAACCGCGTCTCGGGCCGACCGTTGCTCATCGCCTGGTTCTGCAGGGGGCACTCGCCGCCCTTGTCGCAGACCGGGCAGTCCAGCGGGTGGTTCATGAGCAGCAGCTCCATGACCCCCTGCTGCGCCTTGTCGGCCACGGCGGAGGTGTGCTGCGTCTTGACCACCATGCCGGGCGCGACCGTCATGGTGCACGAGGCCTGCGGCTTCGGCATGGGCCGCACGTTGCCCTCGCGGTCCGGCATCGCGACCTCGACGAGGCACTGCCGGCACGCGCCGGCGGGCGCCAGGAGCGGGTGGTCGCAGAACCGCGGGATCTGGATGCCGGCCTGCTCGGCGGCGCGGATGATCAGCGTGCCCTTGGGCACGCTCACCTCGGTGCCGTCGATCGTGAAGGTGACCAGCTCGACCGGGGCGGCCTCGGCCTGGGGGTTGTTCGTGGTGACGGTCATCGGTGACCTCCCGCGCCGGCGCCCGCTGCTCCGACCAGTGCAGCGCCCGGTGACGTAGTTTTCGGGGTGTACGGGAACAGCGCCGACGCACTCGGGTCGAACGGGCAGCCGTGCCCGTCGATGTGCGCCTGGTACTCGTCCCGGAAGTGCTCGATGCTCGACGTGACCGGAGAGACCGCGCCGTCGCCCAGGGCGCAGAACGCCTTGCCCAGGATGTTGTCGCACAGGTCGACCAGCAGCTCGAGGTCGCCGTCCTGGCCCTCGCCGGACTCGATGCGGCGCAGCACCTGCTTGAGCCAGTAGGTGCCCTCACGGCACGGCGTGCACTTGCCGCAGGACTCGTGCGCGTAGAAGTCGGTCCACCGGGACACGGCCCGGACCACGCACACCGTCTCGTCGAAGATCTGCAGCGCGCGCGTGCCGAGCATCGAGCCCGCCGCGCCCACCGACTCGTAGTCGAGCGGGGTGTCGAGATGGTCCTGCGTGAAGATCGGCGTCGACGAACCGCCCGGGGTCCAGAACTTCAGCTCGTGCCCCGCGCGGATGCCACCGGAGAGGTCGAGCAGCTCGCGCAGCGTGATGCCGAGCGGCGCCTCGTACTGGCCGGGCCGCGTGACGTGCCCCGACAGGGAGAACAGGCCGTGGCCCTTGGACTTCTCGGTGCCCATCGAGGAGAACCACTCGGCGCCCTCGGCGACGATCGCGGGGACCGAGGCGATGGACTCCACGTTGTTCACCACCGTGGGCCGGGCGTACAGGCCGGCAACCGCGGGGAACGGCGGCTTGAGCCGGGGCTGGCCACGCAGGCCCTCCAGCGAGTCGAGCAGCGCCGTCTCCTCGCCGCAGATGTAGGCGCCGGCGCCGGCGTGCACCGTGACGTCGAGGTCGAAGCCCGAGCCCTGGATGTTCTTGCCCAGGTAGCCCGCCTTGTACGCCTCCTCGACGGCGTTCAGCAGCCGCCGGTAGACGTGCAGCACCTCGCCGCGCACGTAGATGAACGCGTGGTCGCAGCCGATCGCGAAGCTCGTGATCGCCACGCCCTCGATCAGGTGCTGCGGGCTGGCGAGCATCAGCGGGATGTCCTTGCAGGTGCCCGGCTCGGACTCGTCGGCGTTGACGACCAGGTACCGCGGGCCGCCGTCGGGCGGGGGCAGGAAGCCCCACTTCATGCCCGTGGGGAAGCCCGCGCCGCCGCGGCCGCGCAGGCCCGAGTCCTTGACGGCCTGGACCAGGGCGGCCGGCTCCATCGTCAGGGCCTTCTTCAGGCCGGCGTAGCCGCCGTTGCGCTCGTACGTGGCCAGCCGCCAGGAGCGGTCCTTGTCCCACGTGTCGGTGAGTACCGGTGTGAGGTTCACTTCGCGTCCTCCCCGGGCTTCTTGTCCTTGCCGGTCTCGGTGTCGGACGACGTCGCCGGCTTGCGCTCGGCCGACGAGCCGGGCGTGCCGACGGGCGGGCTGGCCTGGCCGACGGCACCGCCGTCGGGGGCGCCCCCGGTCTCGACAGGCTCGACCCGCGACGGGGCCTCCGGCGCCGTCCAGCCGCGCTCGCGGGCGATCTTGAGCCCGGCCAGCGTGGGCTCGCCCGCGCCCGTGCCCTCGTCGGCACGACCGTCGGGGAACCCGGCCAGGACCCGGCTCATCTGCTTGAACGAGCAGACGGACGCGGCGCCGCGGGTCGGCACGACGTCCTCGCCCAGGCGGAGCTGGTCCGCGAGCGCCGTCGCCGTCTCGGGGGTCTGGTTGTCGAAGAACTCCCAGTTGACCATCACGACGGGCGCGTAGTCGCAGGCGGCGTTGCACTCGATGCGTTCGAGGGTGATGGCGCCGTCGTCGGTGGTCTCGTCGTGGCCCACGCCGAGGTGGTCGCTGAGCTCGTCGAAGATCGCGTCGCCGCCCATGACCGCGCACAGGGTGTTGGTGCACACGCCCACGGTGTAGGTGCCGTTGGGGTGGCGCTTGTACTGGGTGTAGAAGGTGGCGACGGCGGAGACCTCGGCGGCCGTGATGCCGAGCATCTCGGCGCAGAACAGGATGCCGTCGCGGCTGACGTACCCGTCGACCGACTGCACGAGGTGCAGCATGGGCAGCAGCCCGGACCGGGGGTCCGGGTAGCGCGCCATGATCGCCGTGGCGTCGGCGGTCAGGGACGCCACGGTGTCGGCGTCGTAGCCGGTCTTCGTGGCCGCCTGCGGATCTGCGGTCATCGGTCCACACCTCCCAGCACGGGGTCCAGGGACGCGACGGCGACGACGACGTCGGCCACCTGGCCGCCCTCGCACATCACCGACGTGGCCTGGAGGTTGTTGAACGAGGGGTCGCGGAAGTGCGCGCGGTAGGGGCGGGTGCCGCCGTCGGAGACGACGTGCACGCCGAGCTCGCCGCGCGGGTGCTCCACGGTCTGCCAGGCCTGGCCGACGGGGACGCGGAAGCCCTCGGTGACCAGCTTGAAGTGGTGGATCAGGGCCTCCATGGAGGTGCCCATGATCTTCTTGATGTGCTCCAGCGAGTTGCCCTGCCCGTCGCCGCCGACGGCGAGCTGGGCGGGCCACGCGATCTTCTTGTCGGCGACCATGACGGGCTCGCCCTCGGTGCGGTCGAGCCGCTCCAGGGCCTGCTCGACGATCTTGAGGGACTGGTAGCACTCCTCGATGCGGAGCACCACGCGGTCGTAGCAGTCGGCGCCCTTGGCGGTGGGCACGTCGAAGTCGTAGGTCTCGTAGCCGCAGTACGGGTTGTCCTTGCGGACGTCGTACGGCAGGCCGGTGGAGCGCAGCACGGGCCCGGTGATGGCGAGCGCCATGCAGCCGGAGAGGTTCAGCACGCCGACGTTGGTCAGGCGGGCCTTGAAGATGGGGTTGGCGAGCATGAGGTCGCCGAGCTGCTTGAGGTAGTGGCGCACGCTCTTCAGCGCGGCGCGGGCCTGGGTGGTGAAGCCCTCCGGCGTGTCCACGGCCACGCCGCCGGGGCGGATGTAGGCGTGGTTCATGCGCAGGCCGGTGACGGCCTCGAAGAGCCGCAGGATCTCCTCGCGGGCGGTGAACCCGATGGTCATGACGGTGGTGGCGCCCATCTCGTTGCCGCCGGTGCCGACGCAGACCAGGTGGGAGGCGATGCGGTTGAGCTCCATCATCAGGACGCGGATCACGTTGGCGCGCTCGGGCACGTCGTCGGTGATGCCCAGCAGCTTCTCCACGGCGAGGCAGTAGGCGGCCTCCTGGAACAGGGGCGCCACGTAGTCCATGCGGGTGCAGAACGTGGTGCCCTGCGTCCAGGTGCGGAACTCCATGTTCTTCTCGATGCCCGTGTGCAGGTAGCCGATGCCGGCGCGGGCCTCGGTGACGGTCTCGCCGTCGATCTCCAGCATCAGGCGCAGCACGCCGTGCGTGGACGGGTGCTGGGGACCCATGTTGACGACGATCCGCTCCTCGCCGATCGCCTCGCGCGCGATGTCGTCCCAGTCGCCGTCGCCGTAGGCCTCGAAGGCCCGCACGGTGGACGACATGTCCTCGTTCCCGGCGGCCCGGGTGGCGTGGGGTGCAGTGGTGGGAGCGCTCATCAGTAGCTCCTCCTCGTGTCCGGCGGGGGCACCGTGGCGCCCTTGTACTCGACAGGGATGCCGCCGAGCGGGTAGTCCTTGCGCTGCGGGTGGCCCACCCAGTCGTCCGGCATCTCGATGCGGGTCAGGGCGGGGTGGCCGTCGAAGACGATCCCGAAGAAGTCGAAGGTCTCGCGCTCGTGCCAGTCGTTGGCCGGGTACACGGACGTGGTGGACGGGACGTGCGGGTCCGCGTCGGGCGCCGCGACCTCGAGCCGCAGCCGGCGCGAGTGCGTGACCGACGTCAGGTGGTAGACGGCGTGCAACTCCTTGCCCGCGTCGTGCGGGTAGTGGACGCCGCTGACGCCGAGGGACAGCTCGAACCGCAGGTCCTGGTCGTCGCGCAGGGCCTGGCAGACGGCCACGAGGTGCTCGCGGGCGACGTGCAGGGTGAGCTCCACCTGGCGCGCGTCCGGGGTGTCCGCGCCGTGCAGGTCCACGACCACCTTCTCGACCGCCTGGTCGTAGGTGGGCCCGCCGACGCGGGCGCCGTCGGTCAGCACCTCGGCGAGGACGTCGACCACCTGGTCGAACCAGCTCCCGTACGGGCGGGGCGACGCCGCGGGCATCGTGATCGGCGTGACCAGCCCGCCGTAGCCCGACGTGTCGCCCGAGCCCTGGGCGCCGAACATGCCCTTCTTGACCTCGACCACCTCGAAGGTGGCCGCCCCCTCCGGGGGCGTCAGGGCGGAGCCCTGGTCGCCGCCCGGCGTGACGTCGCTCATCGCAGCAGGCCCTTCATCTCGAAGGTCGGCGTGGCCTCCATCGCGGCAGCCTCGGCGGCGCGCGCGGCCTCGATCCGGTTCACGCCGAGCGGCGCGTTCTGGATGTGGTCGTGCAGCCCGAGGATCGCGTTGATCAGCATCTCCGGGCGCGGCGGGCAGCCCGGCAGGTAGATGTCGACCGGGACCACGTGGTCCACGCCCTGCACGATCGCGTAGTTGTTGAACATCCCGCCCGACGACGCGCACACGCCCATGGAGAGCACCCACTTGGGCTCGCTCATCTGGTCGTACACCTGGCGCACCACCGGGGCCATCTTCTGGCTCACCCGGCCCGCGACGATCATCAGGTCCGCCTGGCGCGGCGAGGCGCGGAACACCTCCATGCCGAACCGCGACAGGTCGAACCGCGACGCGCCCGCAGCCATCATCTCGATGGCGCAACAGGCCAGGCCGAACGTCACCGGCCACACCGAGGCCTTGCGCAGGTACCCCGCGAGATCCTCGATCGTCGTCAGCAGGAACCCTGACGGCGCTTCCTCGACACCCATGTCCCCTCCTAGCTGCCGGGCCCCAGCCCGGCGTCGCTGCCCGGCGCCGTCGGGCGCCGTGCGTGAAGTCGCTGTCAGACCCAGTCGAAGCCGCCGCGGCGCCACTCGTAGACGAACGGGACGGTGATCAGCGCCAGGAACGCCAGCATCGCCACCAGCCCGAACGTCGCGAGCGTCGTGAAGTCCACGGCCCACGGGTAGAGAAAGACGACCTCGATGTCGAAGACGATGAATGTCATCGCCACCAGGTAGTACCTGATCGGCAGGCGCCCGCCGCCCACCGCGTGCGGCGTCGGCTCGATGCCGCACTCGTACGAGTCGAGCTTGGCGCGGTTGTACCGCTTGGGGCCGATGATCGCGCTCGCGGCGACTCCGCCGAGCGCCAGGACCGCCCCGATCGCCATGAGGATCAGGATGGGTACGTAGGGATTCATGCTGTGCCCTTCGTGGACGACGTGCCCTTCATGGACGTGATGCTCATGCGCTCGGGACCACCCTGGTCAGGCCCGCGATGACGCGGTCGACCCAGTCGCCGCCGTGCGGCTCGTAGCAGTCGGACAGCAGCTTGAGCGTGAACTGCATGACGACCTTGCGCGGCAGCCCGTAGCGGACGCAGACGCGCATGATCTCGGGGTGCTCGATGAGCCGCACGAACCAGCGGCCCAGGGTGTAGTAGCCGCCCAGGTCGGCCCGCATGCGGTCCGCGTAGGTGGCGAGCGTGGCCTCGCGGGCCTCGTCGGTGGTGCGGTGCCGGGCCTGGCTGATCGCCTCGGCGGCGACCCGGCCGGCCTGCAGGCCGTACGCGATGCCCTCGCCGTTGAACGGGCTCACCATGCCGGCGGAGTCGCCGGCCAGCAGCACGCCGTCCGCATACAGCGGGCCGCGGTTGTAGCCCATGGGCAGGGCCGCGCCACGGATCGGGCCACGCTCGGGCTCGTGGACCAGGTCCCAGCCCGCCGGCGCGCTCTTCTCCAGCCACGTCTCCATCAGCCGCCGGTAGTCGATGCCGGCCGCCGACTGCCGCGCCGGGGTCGACGACACGCTGCCGAGGCCCACGTTCACGGTGCCGTCACCGAGCGGGAAGATCCAGCCGTAGCCCGGCAGCAGGTTGCTCCTGCCCGGCTCGCCGTCCCACAGCTCGAGGTGCGACTCCATGAACGGGTCGTCGTGGCGCGGCGTGCGGTAGTAGGCGCGCACCGCGGTGCCCATGGGGCGGTCGTCGCGGCGCTCGCGGCCCACGGACAGCGCGAACCGCGAGCTGACGCCGTCGGCGGCCACCACGACGGGGGCACGCAGCTCCTTGACCGGACCCTCGGCGCGGCCGCGGGCGTCCAGCGGCTGGGCGGTGACGCCGACGACGCGGCCGTCGTCGTCCCGCAACGGGCCGGTGACCTTGGTGCGCTGCAGGAGCTTGGCGCCGCTCGCCTGGGCGTGCTGCGCCAGGGTGTGGTCCAGGCCCATCCGGGTCCGGGCCATGCCGTAGCCCGGGTAGGTGGTCAGGGCGGGCCAGTCCAGCTCGTACGAGCGGCCGCCGCCGTGGACGCGCAGGCCGCGGTTGCGGATCCAGCCGTCCTCCTGGCGGGTCGGTACGCCCATGCGGACCAGCTCCGCCACGGCGCGCGGCGTGAGGCCGTCGCCGCAGATCTTGTCGCGGGGAAACTCGCCCTTTTCCAGCAGCAGCACGTCGAGCCCCGCGGCCGCGCACCAGTGCGCGGTGGACGAGCCGGCCGGACCGGCGCCCACCACGATGACATCCGCGTCGTCGCGTATCGCTCTTCGCACGTTCACCCCCGTTGGGAACCCGCTGCCTGGTCGTTGCTGACCTGCTGTGCGGGGTTCGGCAAGGGCTTCATGACAAGCCCTTGTGAACCCTGTCACAACACCGACACCCTAGCCACACTTAGGGGGGATTGTGTAGGAAGGTTCCCCTTACTTGAGGGTAGGCCGGAAGGCCCCCTGCCAGGGATGTCAGGGCGCACGACCGACGAGGTCGTGACTTTGCCTCGAGTTCGGTCCAGCGCTGGAC